>DLHV01000165.1:4660-4838 GCA_002483395.1 Chloracidobacterium sp. UBA7659
ACGATGATCTCAAGGTGAAGTTCACCCATACCGGCGATGATCGTCTGGCCGGTTTCGTGGTCGGTATTAACTCTAAAACTGGGGTCTTCCTGAGCAAGCCGGTTGAGAGCAATGCCCATTTTGTCCTGGTCCTGACGGGTTTTCGGCTCGACCGCGACACGAACGACCGGTTCCGGAA
>DLHV01000165.1:4856-5052 GCA_002483395.1 Chloracidobacterium sp. UBA7659
TTTCATGCCGCCGATGGCGACGATCTCACCAGCGCTCGCCGTATCAACGTCCTCACGTTTATTGGCATGCATCAGCATGAGGCGTCCGACGCGCTCTTTAGAATCTTTAATTGTGTTGGTGACGTAGGAACCTGAATTTACCGTACCGGAATAGATACGTACAAATGCGAGCTGGCCTAGGTGTTTGTCCGCCATC
>DLHV01000165.1:5117-5256 GCA_002483395.1 Chloracidobacterium sp. UBA7659
GGGCTCGGCAGATAATCGACAACAGCGTCAAGCAGCGTCTGAACGCCCTTATTTTTGAAAGCAGAACCTGTTACAACCGGCACGATCTTCATTGCCAGCGTACCTTTGCGGAGAGCGGCGCGAATCTCGGCCTCGGTAA
>DLHV01000256.1:0-1826 GCA_002483395.1 Chloracidobacterium sp. UBA7659
TTTCAATTGTTAAGGATCGACTAGTTACAACCCTATTTCTAAATACTAATGGTGAGTTCAATGTCACCATTAGCGGAAAAATTCGCTTATAATACGTATAGAAAACTAGCAGCTATTTTTTGTTCGGTAATTTATGCCTATTTACGAGTATCAATGTCAGAAATGCGAATCGCATTTTGAGAAAAGACAGTCCATATCCGAAGAGCCGTTAACGGAATGTGAAAAATGCGGGGGAAAGTTGGAAAAGCAGGTGTCGCTTTCAGGCTTTCAATTCAAAGGGGCTGGCTGGTATGTGACCGATTACGCCGGCAAAAAAGGCNNAAGGCCCGGCTGCGGAAAAATCCGGCGAGAAAGCGGCGGCGGGCGAAAAAACTGAAAAAACTTCGTCGAGCGAATCAACCGCTAAGACGGATGGTGCATCCAACTTGAAAAGTGATGCGCCTGCGGCGTCCAAAGCCGATACGTCCGCGAAGAAAGAATAAGATGAATACGTTGGCCGCAAGATTGCTGAGTTCGAGCCTGTGCCTAATAATTTTGGGCATAAGTGCGTTCTCGCAGTCGCGCCACAGCGTTAAAGCGTCGGATCTTGAAGGTTCGATCCTGAGCGTCACCGCGTGGCGTACGGACAAAAAGACCGACCCTCTAAAGATCGAGAATTTCTATCTTTACGAAAACGGCGTCGAGCAAAAGATCAAAGGCCTCAGCTACGATCCGTCGCCGTCTAAGATCGTTCTGCTGGTCGANNAATTCCCAAACACTGCCGACCGACATAGAAAAATTGAAAAGGGCAACGATGGAGTTTGCCTACGAGATTTTCGACGGCGATCAGCTTTTCGTGATCGCCTATGACGAGAAGGCCGAGATCGTTCAGGAATGGACCGACGACGCCAAGAAGATGGAAAAATCGCTTGCGACTTTTCGAAAAAAGGGCAATCCGTTTCTGTTCGATGCCTTAAGTTCGACTATGAGCGAGATCCTGATGCCGCTGATGCCCGGAACCCGGAAAACCGCCGTTGTTGTTATCGGCGACGGTCTCGATCGCGGCAGCGCGACGACTTTCGACAAGATCCTGGCCGAACTTCAATATCAGAATATTACCGTCTACTCACTTCAGATCCCGGACCGCACCGGTGGCTCCTATCGCCGCGACTCTCCGAAAGCGGCGGCCGTCATTACCCAACTGACCGAAGGAACCGGCGGCAAGGTATTTCCGCTCGACGAGGCCCAGACCGCCGCCAAGTTCATCTGCGACGAACTTCGCCGCAACCGGTATCTCCTTTCGTATCTTCCCGTTAACACCTCTACCTACGATGTCCGCAAGGTCTTTTTGGTAGCCGATGAAGGAATTAGCATCCGGACAAAAAACGCTCAACCGCCAAACATAAAATAGGTTCTTGCACTATCGGGCCGGAAAGCATTTGCTCCCCGCCTTTATCGGCAGTACCGATTTTGTGATAATATCGCAAATCTGGAAAGGATTTTTCGTCGCCCCTTAGGAGTTAGCTGTGAGCGAAGACAAGAAAATACCAGGGCCGCCACCACCCGACGATTATTCGAAAACCACGCCGAACGTCAATCTCGGGTCGGATGCCGGTGGGCAGAATGATTGGGATAAGACCAATTACAATTTTCCAAAACAACCGGCGGCCGACGATTGGGGCAAAACCGTCACCAATATCAAACCGATAGACACCGAGAATCAGGATTTCGGCAAAACTTTCTATCCGGGATCACAGCCTTCACAATCCCCGGATTGGGGAGTCACAAATGCAAACGCCACCGTATCGCCCGGCGACTTTGGGGCCTCTCCAGAAGATTTTGGCGGT
>DLHV01000256.1:1838-7101 GCA_002483395.1 Chloracidobacterium sp. UBA7659
GCTCCAAATATCAAAACCTCCCGCCTACGCCGACCGAAAAGGCCGAGCAGGAAAAGAAAGAACGGGAAGCTAAAGGAGGTATTCCGAGTTGGGTTTGGATCGGCGGAGGGCTGCTGAGTATGTTTGTTTTTGCCCTTGCGGTTCTGGCTTTTGTATATTTTGTTATTCTCCGTGATACCTATTTTGAAGNNGAGCTACCGTCCGCCTTGCTCCGCCGGGAAGCCGGATCCTGGTCGACGATCAGCAGTGGGGCTACACGAACGACGACGGCTCGTCTCAACTTACGAATCTAAAACCCGGACGTCGTGTAATTAAGATCGTCCATCCCAACTTTGAATGTAAAACGCAGGAAGTCGTCGGAGAAGCCGGTGTCGTTCCGGAACCGATCACCGCCAGGTGCTCGCCCGTCGAACTCAGGGCAGATGAGGATTGTTCGAAGATCGGAATGGGTGAATTCGATAAAGCCGAACGCTGCTACAATTCCGCACTTGGGGCGCTTCCCGATCCGTTTACGGTCGAAGATCTGGTCAGGGCTCTGAACATTTTGATAATTAATTTTGACAGCGGCAAATATGATATACCGCAAGAAAGGATCGCGGCACTGCAAAAAGCAGCGGGCTACATAAAGAGGCTGCCACCCGAGGTCGTTCTTGAAGTTGGCGGCCATACTGACAACCGTGGCGGCGACGCGGACAATCAAAAGCTCTCCGAAAACCGCGCAAAGGCGGTAAAAGAAAAACTCGTAACCTACGGCGTCCGGCAGGAAGTGCTTCAGACACGCGGTTACGGCTCAACAAGCCCCAGACCCGGCGCGGACAACAACACGGAACAGGGCCGGTTTTTCAATCGACGTATACAGTATTACATTGTTAAGAAATAAGGCCGCCGAGTTAACCCGACATCGCCGCCTTCAAACGTCGGAGGAATTCTTGTCCTTCAGAAGATCTCCTTCAGGTTCTTTCGCCGTGTCTTTCGCTACGGAATCAACGATTTTTCTAAGGGCTTCGTTGTGATCAGCGTTTCGTCAAACCGCTACGGGTGCCGCGATCTTGCCGTATGACTGATAATTTTCCAATTTCAGATTCTCAAATTTGAAATCAAAAAGACCGTCTACCCGCTTTAAACTTTCGGCATTTACAAACTCCAATCGCGGCAATGCCAAAGGCTCGCGGCTGAGCAATTCTTCGACCTGTTCGAGGTGATTTGAATATATGTGCAGGTCGCCAAATGTGTGGATAAATTCACCAGGTTCCAAGTCGCAGACATAAGCGACAAGATGTGTCAGTAGAGCATAGCTGCTGATGTTGAAGGGTACACCGAGAAACGCGTCGGCACTGCGTTGATAAAGTTGGCAATGCAGAGTCTTGCCGTTCTCGACCTTAAATTGAAACAGCGTGTGGCACGGCGGCAAGGCAACGGAATCGCACACCGCTGGGTCCCAGCCCGTGACTATCAGACGGCGAGAGTTTGGATTCGTTTCGATCTCTTTTATTAACCGCGCTATTTGATCGACACCATTCATTTGCGGATAGTCACCGCCAAACGAACGCCATAAATAACCATAAACCGGCCCGAGATCGCCCGTCTCGCGGCCAAATCTCGCAGTCTGTTCCTCAGTCGCCCATTCTGCCCAGATATCGACGCCTCTTGCGTTCAGTTCCTTCTCGCTCGTGTTGCCGCTCAGGAACCAAAAAAGTTCCTCGGCCACCCATCGAAACGGCACGCGCTTTGTCGTCACGATCGGGAAACCTTCGTGCAGATCGAACCGCGTTTGATAGCCGAACGCCGAGATCGTCCCGACGCCTGTTCGGTCCTCATGCCGGGTGCCTGTGTCGAGAATAAGCCTTAAAAGTTCGTGGTATTGACGCATTTCAGTTTGTGGATTGTTCGTCTAAAAGTTACCATATTTCACCTATGACGCGGAAACTCGAAGTCAGCTTTAACAGCCCCCAATGCGGCTGGATGTCGATTGGGTTTAAGGACGACGCAGGTGAATTTCACACTACGACCGCGCATGCTCCGCACGAGCAAGCTCTTGCGGAACTGATGCGGATCCTGACCGCGTTGCGAGACGTTAACTCAGAACAAAACGAATATCCGCTCAAATGGAACCGCGACCCGGAGGAGTTCGATTTTCGCTTCGTTCGCGAAGACGGCAACCTGCTTATGGAGATTTACCAATACCCGACAGACGAGCGCGAAATGGCGACGCGCGAACTGGTCTACTCTCATCGCGGCAAGATAAATGATGTCTGTGAAGCGTTTGCCGTCACATTCAACCAGCTTTATGAAGACCGCGAAACGGACGAGTTCGAATTCAACTGGCGGCAGGCGTTCCCCTATGCTGAATTTGAGCAATTTAAATCCAAAATCGAGCCGGGAAGAAATCAGTAGTTCAGAGTTCAGGCTTGTCGTTCAGAGTTCAAGCTTTAGCTTGTCTTTTTACCGCAATCAGAAGATACGATAAATCGTGAACTCTTAACATTCGACTTATGCGAAAGATTCTATTTAGAATTCTTATTGGTTTGTTTTTAGCGGCCGCAGTGCTCGCCAGTTGGTTTGCCTTTGATCTTTACTCACCGCACAAGGTTGATATCCGAGATTTTGACGCTGACGAAGTTGCCCGGCTCGATACGGCGATGTGGCGGTCGTATTACAGCCGCGAGCGATTGAAGCTGTTTCGCGAATTGACCGAGCTGCTCGAAAAGCAGTATAAACTCCGGTTTTGGCGACGGCAGCTCCTTGCATTTTACGCCGCAAAGGCCGCTTTCGTCTTTAAGGACGGCAAGACCCGCGAAGATTACGAAAAAGCCCTGCCCGACCTTGAAAAATTCTACAACGAGATCCGCGACATCAGCACGACGGATTTTGATGCAAAGCGCGCAGCCAAATTAGAGCTTGAATGGTGGATCGTTCATCGCCAACGCAAACAATATAAGGACGGAGATCTGGCACGAGCCTTGGCCGAAACCGCCGCCGAGATCTATAAAATGCGAGTCGACGTTTTTTTCGAACACGGCAACCTGCGGGCGAAAGCCATGGAAATTCGCGACAATGAGGCCGAAGCCGGCGGCGTGACCGAGGAAGACTGGCAAAGAATCGACGAGCTTTTGCATCAATCGTGGCGTTCCTTGCATAATGCGGTGAACAAGAATTAAATTGACAAGGGCGGAAGCACGAGCGGTAGCGAGTGTGTCGTTGATTTGCACACTCCCCTACCGGTCGTGTTTCCGCCTTACAGCTAATGAAAGAAAAGCTTTTAGATTTGCTTGCATGCCCGACCTGCGGCGGTGACATTTTGCTTGCGGACGCCGGCAAATACGACGACAAAGAAATAATCGAGGGCGTGTTGACCTGTAAAAAATGCGACCGCGAATATAAGGTCGTCCGCGGCGTGCCGCGCTTTGCCGATCTTGGAAAGATAGAGGCGGACAAGGCCGAAACGGCCGAGAATTTCGGCTGGCAGTGGACGCATTTTACGCAGGAAGACACGAAGTATCACGAGCAATTCCTCGGCTGGCTGCAGCCTGTTAAGCCGGAATTTTTTAAGGACAAGATCGTCCTCGAGGGCGGCTGCGGTAAAGGGCGTCACACAAAGCTCGCCGCAGAATGGGGAGCAAAAGAGGTCATCGGCATCGACCTCGGCGATGGCGTCGAATCGGCGTTCGCCCTGACCCGCGATCTGCCGAATGCCCACATCGTCCAATGCGATATTTTCAAACTACCGCTGAAAAGAGCCTTCGATTATGCCTTTAGTGTTGGGGTTCTGCACCACACGCCCGATCCCAAAAAAGCGTTCGTTTCGCTGGCGTCCAAAGTGAAAAAAGGCGGGCATATATCGGCGTGGATCTACGGTGCCGAGAACAACGAGTGGATCACAAAATACGTCAACCCTATCCGCGAAGGCTTCACGTCAAAGATGAGCCAACCGATGCTCTACCAGCTATCAAAGCTTCCGACTCTGAGCCTTTTCCTGACCACAAAACTCGTCTACCGCCCGGCCAACATCGCCGCCAGAGGGGCGGCTAAACATCTATTTTACAATGATTATCTCAACCATCTCGGCACGTTTGGCTGGCGCGAACAGCACAATATCGTCTTCGACCACCTGGTCGCCCCGACCGCGTTCTATATATCGAAGGAGGAGTTTGAGGATTGGTGGAAGGACATAGGAGCTGAAGACATAGAGATCATTTGGCATAATCGGAACAGCTGGTGCGGATTCGGGAGACTGTGATTCAGACCGGAGCCATTCAAACTGGATACACAGGATAAGCATGATTATGAGAAGCAAACGGTTTGCATCTGGATAGAATTATCATGTTCACCCTGTCCATCATGTTAAATTGCTTGCTCTGCGCCTCGGCGTCTCTGAGTTGAAAATTCTTATGAAATTTGATAAGCGAATCGCAAAAAAATACCACAAATCTGTCGAAGACGCCTTCGATACGATTCTCAACAAAGGCAACGTCCTTCAGCGCGTTATCGCGACGCATATTCTCAAATCAAAGATGCTCATCCGCGTTAGGCCCGTCAGTGAGCTCAACGCTTCGGGCATCACAGGCCTCATCGATCCGGCCGGAACGAATGCAAAGATTGCCGATGAAATACTGAGCATGCGCGAAGCGTTGGGCGAGATCTACATCGCCATCGCCGAAGAAACCATCAACACCGGCGGCCAGCGAGGTTGCGAAGGAACGTTCGTCCACGAAGGCCGCCACGCATACGATTTTGCCCGGACGATCGAGAGCTTTTCGAACGTCGATGTAAACCCGCTCAGCCTTTTCGACCCGACGCTTTACCAGCTTGAATGGGAAGCCCACAAAATCTCCGGCGATTACATGCTCTGCGTTAACAAGGACGAGTATATAGAAGAAGGCCTAGGCCTGATGATCCTCGGCCGAACAAAGGCGAATGGCCCGTGCTACGTGGACGACGGTGGAATAAACAAACGCCTCTGCGACAGCTACGGTTTGACACCTGACGGCAATCAGGGCCCGCGGGCGAGCGAGTTGCTTGGATTGAAAATGAAGTGACCGCCTTCGGGCGGAAACACGAGTGTGAACGAGCGTNNTCCCTAATGGTCGCGTTTCTGCCCGGTTATGGCATTATGAATATATGAGTTCCGCATTACCGCAGGAAATGGAGCAGCACACATACGGCATCATGGATGAGGTCGAAGGATCTCATTGGTGGTTCGTCGGGCGCCGAGCCATTCTCGAAAGCTTTCTCCGAACGATCTGCTCAAGACTCAAGACTCAAG
>DLHV01000027.1:0-7885 GCA_002483395.1 Chloracidobacterium sp. UBA7659
GCCCTTGCTCACGCGCGGGCTTCCGCATTATTTAAAGAAGGCTATCGATCTTTTTCGAGATAGGGACGGTGATATCGAATTTCGGGTCGATGCCGCCGAAGGCTTCGCCGGACTGGTTACCGTTCTTGTCGAGAATAACGAACGATGGGACCTGGTCGATCTTGAATTTCTTCAATACGATCGCGCCGTCAGAATCGCGAAGGATCGGCATGGCGAGCTTGTTCGCCGTCGCAAATTTACGAACGGTATCGTCACTGGCAAAGTTCTTCGACTTTGTGTTGGTCGAATCCGTTACGACAAAGTAAAACACCACGTTTTTGCCGGCGTATTTTTTTGCCAGGATGTTTGTATATTCCGCCTGTTTGTTCGAAAGCGGCAGCCAGCTCGCACCGACCGCGAGGACGACGATCTTGCCCTTCTGAGCCTCAACGTCGACCGTGCCGCCGTCAAGTTTCGTCAGCGAAGTCTGGGCAAAAGCCGTAAACGCAAAAACAACAACAATGGCAAAAACCAAAGCGATCGATTTTATGGTGTTCATAATGTTGCGAGGTCCTCCACTCAAAACCTCTGCGGATTTAGATGCAAATATGATGCCAGCTTACTGCCTTCGGTTAAGGACGATGTTGTCGATCAGCCGCACCTTGCCGAAACGCACCGCGACGGCGACTAAAACTTCCTTATCTTCAATTTTATCAACAGGTTCCAATGCGTCGTTATCGACCACCGCCACATAATCTATTCTAGCAAGCGGCTCGGATGCGATCTTCGATTCAACAATTTGAGCGAGCGCCGACCCATTTCGTTCACCGTTTCGAAACGCGATCTTCGCGTCACGTAATGCCTGATAGATTATCGAAGCTTTTTGACGTTCTTCGTCGGTAAGGTAGGCGTTTCTGGACGACATTGCCAGGCCAGATTCCTCTCGGACGGTCGGGACGACAACAATTTCCGTTTCAAAGCCGAGATCGCGGGTAAGCTTTTTGACGACGCCGACTTGTTGAGCGTCTTTGCTGCCGAAAAACGCGAAGTCCGGGCGGACCGTGTTAAGGAGAATCGTAACGACGGTCGCTACGCCGCGGAAATGACCGGGCCGCGACGCTCCTTCAAGCGTTTCCGTCAGGCCCTCGACATAGACATAGGTCGAAAAGCCTTCGCCGTAGATCTCGTCCGTGTCGGGTGCGAAAACGTAATCGACTTCGTATTCGGCAAGCAGAGCGGCGTCGTCGGTCAGATCGCGCGGGTATTTTTCAAAATCTTCGCCTGGGCCGAACTGGCTGGGATTGACGAAGATCGAGACGATGACGATGCCTGACATCTGGCGGGCTTCCTTGACAAGCGTCAGGTGGCCTTCGTGCAGGGCGCCCATCGTCGGGACAAAGCCGATGGTCTTGCTTTCGCGCCGCAGCTTGCGGGCGATCGACGCCATTCGTTGTTTGCGGTTGATGATTTCCATTTAGACTAAAGTAAGAAGATTGCCCGCAAAGACGCAAAGATTCGATCCAGCCAACGCTAATAAAGAAAGATCAGGCCTTCATTTCCTTCTTGGCGGCCTCGGGCATGCCGTAGGATTCTTCCGCGTTCGGGTAATTCCCGCTTCGCACGTCTTCCATCCAATTTGTGATAGCGGTCGAGATCACCTCGCTTACGTTTGCGTACTGTCGGACGAAACGCGGCTGGCGGCCAAAGGTGAATCCGATCAGGTCGTGGAGCACAAGCACCTGAATGTCGCAGGCCGCACCGGCACCGATGCCGACGGTCGATATAGTCAGCTCTTTTGTAATGATCTCGGCGATCTCGCGGGGGATGAGTTCCAGGACGATGGCAAACGCACCGGCTTGTTCCAATAATTTTGCGTCCTCGATCAGCTTGTTTGCATCGACGGCTGTCTTGCCTTGTACCCGATAGCCGCCGAGTTTGTGCACGGATTGCGGCGTCAGGCCGATGTGGGCCATGACGGCAATTTCTTCATCGACGAGGCGCTTGACCAGATCGACCCGGTTGCGTCCGCCTTCGAGCTTGACGGCTTCGGCTCCGCCGTTTTTCAGCAGCCGCATGGCGTTCCGCACGGCCTTATTATCGCCGGTATGAAAGCTTCCGTAAGGCATATCCGACACGATCAGAGCGCGGTTCGATCCCCGCTTTACCGCTTTTGTCGCCGAAAGTATTTCTTCCAGAGTAACTGGAATGGTATTGCCGTAACCGTGGATTACGTTNNGTCGCCGACGAGGATGATATCGACACCGGCTTCATCGACGATTCGGGCGGTCGGGTAATCATACGCGGTCAGACAAACCAGCTTTTCGCCCTTTTCCTTGGCAGCGCGAAGGGCCGGAACGTAAACTTTTTCGGGTTGGTCGGGTTTTAGGTAGGCCATAAAATTGTGATAAGTCTAGCCGTTCACGGTTTTTAAGTCTAGCCATTTGACGATAAATGCATGTTGCTGTTCGTATTCGGGTTCCAGCGTGCGACATGCGAGTTGTCCTCGCATTCGTGTAAAAGCGTGCTGATGTTCTTGTTAAAAATCGGATGAGTATAAGTAGGCGCGACCTCATTCATGGGAACGAGCACGAATCTTCGTGAATGAGCCCGTGGGTGTGGAACTGTCAGGAACGGTGTGTCAACCTTTTCTTGCTCGTAGAAAAGCAGGTCTAGGTCGATGGTGCGCGGTTTTTTGAGTGACTTGTCCGTCCGCTCGAGCAGGTATTCAATCCGGAGCATGCGGGCAAGCATTTGTGTAGGTGTGATGCCTTCCGCCTTTATCTCCGCGACCATGTTCAGAAAGTTTGGGGAGTCTTCGTCAAAGCCGACCGGTTCGGTTTCGTAGATAGCCGAAAGCTTGGTGACGGCAAAGCTCGCCTCCAAAAGCCCGCGGACAGCGAGCAGGAGATTTCCCGCCCGGTCGCCCAGGTTCGACCCGATTCCGACGTATGCTGTGATTGATTCGGATTCCACAATCAAAGTTTGAAAAGCGTTCGCAATCGCTCGTCAATTTCTTTTTGTTGCGATGAAGACAACTCGCCCAACTCACGCAGGATAATTGATTTTGTGACCGTCATCAAACGATGCAGTCGAAGAGTTGAGGAAACTTTCAAGCCTGTTACAGGAAAATCGGCGTCGGCTTTGTCTATGATAAGGTCGGTTGACGAGGAATGGGAGGAAACCTGGCTTGTAATGAATGCCTTGCAGCTTGATTTTATTGGTCAAACAGACAGCCGGACGCACTTTGTTCGCTGATAGATCATCAAATGGGAACGGTACGAGAACGATTTTATACTTCATCGGTCAATTGGCTTTCCATCCGCCACAGTATAGATGTCTTCGTCGGGATCATTCAGAAAATCGAACGCCTGATTCTTCGAAGCCGCTCGTTGCCATTCGTTTTCGCCGAAATCTCCGCTTTCCGGGAACAAAACAATTATGCGCACTGATGTCGGTTCGTCCACGGCAAATGTTTCATCAATTACGATTCGCCCGTTTTGTTCAATCGTTCCGGTTGTTTCAATCGCTGTCAGCATAATGGATGAATTTTATGAGATTTCACGCAAAAGAGCGAATTTGCAAGCGGCGCTTTTAACCAAAATAGTGTCAATAATACATTTGCAGCGTAAGATTTATATGCAACAGAGAGTTTCACGCCGCCGCGCAAATCCTGCGATTTACTTTTGTCCCGAACAATGCTTCAATAAAGGCAGGTTGAAAGACTAATCCAGCAGTGTTTTCCGCGGAGAACACTCGGGCGGATGCCAGGTGTGATCCGTCTTGACAAAAATATTCACGCCGAAACTTATGCCACGCAGAAAGTTCCGACACACCCAACGTTTTGATCCTGCCGGAGATCGTTCTCACCAGGAATACATTCTCAACCAGCCGGCTCAGCTTACAACGCGATCCGAATTACTGCGTTTGATCAGGGGCGGCGAAGACACGTATCTCGAGCTCAAGGTGAAACTGTCGAATCCCGAAAGAATCACCCAGGGCATCGTCGCGCTGGCTAACACCAGCGGCGGTACGATAATTTTCGGTGTTACGGACCAGTTTCGAATCGAGGGCGTGAATGACCCGGAAGCGGTGCGTGACGAATTGGTGCGTATCTGCCGCGAGGAGATCGTCCCGCCGATCGTACCGCTGCTCGACATGATTGCGTTTGCTAGCGGCAAGCGCGTCGTCGTCATCGATGTCGAAGCGAGAAACCGGCCGTATCGAACGCGCGACGGGCGTTTTTACATGCGATTTGGGGCCGAGAAGAGGGAAGTTGCACGGGAACAATTGTCGATGTGGCTGGATGAGATCAGGCCGCTCGGGTATGAGAATATCCCGCTGTTCAATGGCAATGAAAAAGATTTTGACGATGGCCTGCTTTGGACGTTTGCAAGCGAGTTCGAAGAGATCAATCAGAATATTAACCTGTACCAAACGGCGGAATTTTTGAAAAAGGACCTGCTGCTTGCGGTTGGGGCTGGCGATGATTTTTTTCCGACTGTCGCGGCAGTCACACTTTTCGGTAAAAATGATCGCGTCGGCGAAATGTTTCCGCGATCGGGTGTGAAGGTCTCGCGGTTCTCGGGTGAGAACGGCGATGCACAGTTGATAGAAACAATCGAACTCCAGGGGAATTTGCTGTCACTATACGAATCGATACAGCGCTTTGTGCTGCGTTACGTCGATCTGCTCAAGGAGAAGCCGAAGAAGGCTGCGCCTATTGATAGTCTGCATGTTCGGCCGCGAAGCGTATATCATCTTTACGCAATCCGCGAGGCGATCGCGAACGCCATCGTCCATCGTGACCTCGCCTTGCGCGACATCCCGACGCGGATAAACATCTACGACACCGCGATCGAATTTATCAACGCCCGCCGGACGAACGGTTTTGTCCCACCCGCTTCGAGGGCGATGCGCTACGGCATCACGCAGCGGCTTAACCCGCAGATCGCGGCCGTCTTCAATCGCCGCGAATACGGCGCGAACGTTCCACGCGGCGGATTGCCGATGGTGTTGAAACAAGCATCGAATTTTTCGGGAAGACGCGCCGAAATTTTTACGTCAAATGATGAATTTAAGCTAAAAATTTTTGCGGCTTAGTATTAGTGGAAGTATCAAAATGAGTGCTGCATATGATACGATATTAAGTATGAATTTTATAGAAGATATTCAAACGCTGAGCGAATTTAAGAAAAATGCTTCAAAATTGATCAAACAGGTCCGGAAAACCAAACGCCCGCTCGTGCTAACGGTCAATGGCAAGCCTGCGGTCGTAATCCAAGACCCTGCGATGTATCAATCAATAGTCAAGGATCAGGAATATTGGGAAACAGTGACAGCACTCAAGGAAGGGCTGAAAGATATTGATAACCACAAGAATTGGCCCACCCAGCAGGAAGCGTTTGAGACGATTCGGGCTAAGATCAAAGAGAAATATTCCTAGCGGATGAGCGATATTTATAAAGTGCGAATCGCTAGAGAAGCCTTGAACGATTTATGGCGGTCCTTTGAATGGGGAGTAGAAAACTGGGGATTGGAACGGGCAAAGAAATGGTTCGATCAAATGGATGAGTTGATTCACGTTCGTTTGACCGAAATGCCTTACTCAAATCCTCTTGCCCCTGAAACGTTCGAATTTGATTCTGAGATCAGACAATTATTGGCTGGACGATACCGCGTTTTGTACACCATCGAAGGTGGCGAGGTCTTGGTCATCAGAGTTAGAGGCCCATATTCCAATCTAAAAGGCTGAACATCGTTTTTAGTGCCAGTTAAACCAATACAGTCTTTTGTTTCCCAAATGTATAAGCGGAAGCCGTCGGAATTGGTCTGGCCGGCGATTTTCTCAATTGCGGTCGGCGTTCTTTTCCTAATCTATATCACAGGTATTACGACCAATCCACCCGGCTTTTATGTTGACGAGTCCGGTCTTTCGTACAACGCTTACCTGGTTTCGCAAACTGGTGCCGGCGAGTTCGGGCCGCGTTTTCCTTTATATTTCCAGCTTTACACGGGCGGCTTTACGCAGTATTCGAACCCGACGCAGATCTATCTGCTTGCCTTGGTCTTTAAGCTGTTCGGGCCGGGCATTTTGATCTCGCGGCTGCTTGCCGCGGCCTCGGTCTTTGCGGCCAGTTTGCTGTTGGGTGCATTGGCCGCAAGGATTTCGGGCAAACGGGTGATCGGCGTTCTCGTGGCGTTTTGTGCTTTATTGACGCCGTGGCTTTTTGAAGTCAGCCGGTTGGTGCTGGAGACTTTTTTCTATCCGATGGCGGTGGTGCTTTTCCTGTGGGCGGTTTACGGCGCCCAGCGTAAGAACAAATGGAGGTGGACCGGCAGTACCGCAGTCGCACTGACGTTGACGCTGCTCACTTACAGTTACACGATCGGAAGGCTGCTCGGCCCGCTTCTCGCTTTGAGCCTGATCTGCTTTGCGGTGAATAGGGATCGACTATTCTCAATCTTCAAAACGTGGGTTTTGTATGGATTGACGTTAATACCACTTGCCGTATTCATAAAGCAAAACCCTGACATTACGACGAGGTTTTACCTGTTGTCGTATATAAAGCCGGACACTTCGCTGGTCGAGATCGTAATTAGATTCGCAAGCCGTTTTGTTGAGGATCTCAATCCCATCCGGCTGCTCACAATCGGCGACATAAACCCGCGGCATCATTTACCGGACGCACTCGGCAGTTTTTTTGTGGCGGCGTTTATTTTGGCGGTGATTGGTATCGCAGTCGTAATCGTCCGGCATCGAGGCGATCCGTGGTGGAGATTCGTTCTGGTAGGATTATTGGCTTCGGTTGTGCCGGGAGCTTTGACGGTTGACACGCTCCACACTCTGCGGATGATAGCATATCCGATCTTTCTGCTGTTGTTAATGGTTCCGGCCCTCGAATGGCTGCTTGAGAAGAAGGAATCTCAAGTTGGGGTTGATGAAGCTGAATCCAATAAACCGCACGAAAATAAAAAATCTGCCAGCGATTCGATCTTCCCGTTGCCGCTCCGAAACGGAATTTTGGCGGCATTGTTAGCATTAACTGTCGTGGAGGCCTCGTACTTTCATTGGAAATATTATCGGGAAGGCGGCAATCGCGGATATGTTTTCGATTCAGCCTATAAAGATCTTTACGACGCAGCCGTTGCCCAGCCGAACAGGCCGATATATCTTGTCGATGCGTATTGGGGGCCGGCGTATATTCACTCCTTCTGGTATGCGACGCTCGAGGGACGAGACACTGGTGAATTCATCCACCAACCTTACGGAGTTCGTCCTCCGGCCCGATCGATCGTCATCAGCACCGAACAGAATTGCACTGCCTGTGCGATGATACGCCGCAGCGGCGACTATCTGCTTTACACGACCACAAAGTGAAAGGCAGAAACCCAAGCGGTAGCGAGGGTGCATTCTGATTCTGCAATCCGAGATCAGAACACACTCCCTACCGGTCGTGTTTCTGCCCGCGCGGCGGTGTTAAGCTGACTCTTCGCGGAAATATGCTCCTCGATCTCTCTCCATTACGAGTTTCACGCGATTACCGGTTGCTTTTCTTTGGGCAGATTGTGTCGTTTTTGGGGTCGATGATGACGTTTATCGTCGTGCCGTGGCAGATGTATCAGCTCACGCAGTCTTCGGCGATGGTCGGGTACATTTATCTTGCCGAGTTCGTGCCGATGGTCGTGCTTGCGTTTGTCGGCGGGGCTTTGGCCGATTTTTTCGACAAGCGAAAGATGCTGCGGCTGACGGAGATCGGACAAACTCTGGTGACTGCGATCCTGCTGGGAAATTCGCTCTTGCCGAGGCCACAGGTCTGGGTTTTGTTCCTTGCGGTAGCTTTGCACGCGGGACTTGCGGCGATACAACGCCCCGCGTTCGAGTCGTTTATCCAAAAAGTGATCCCGG
>DLHV01000027.1:7903-12936 GCA_002483395.1 Chloracidobacterium sp. UBA7659
CGTAGGGCCGGCCATTGCGGGCATAATTGCCACGCAACTCAGTCCTTCGGTTGCGTATTCGATAGACCTGGTTACGTTTGCGGCGTCGCTGATCGCGGTGTTTATGCTGAGATTCGTACCGCCGCCCGAGAACGCCGAGCGACCGAGTTGGGATGGGGTAAAAAATGCGTGGAAGTATGCCTTTAGCAGGCAGGAACTGCTAGGCACATATTTTATCGACATTGCGGCGATGTTCTTTGCGTTTCCTCAAGCGTTGTATCCGGCGCTTGCGTCGATCTACGGCGACAAGTACGTTGGGTTTTTTCCGGCTGCAATCGCCATTGGGGCTCTGACGGCGAGCATTACGTCGGGCTGGACAAAAAACGTCAACAGACACGGCCTGATGGTGACAATAGCCGCGGTTCTCTGGGGCGTAGCCATCGTTTTCTTTGGCCTTGTGAATAGCCTCGCTCCTGCGCTTATTTTTCTTGGAGCAGCCGGATTCTTCGACATGATCTCCGGCATTTTTCGCGGGTCGATATGGAATCAGACCATACCTAATTATCTTCGCGGTCGGCTCGCAAGCATCGAAATGATGAGTTACCTGACCGGGCCGATGCTCGGGAGTGCTAAGATGGGGATTATCGCGGAGACGTTCGGCGTTAGGGCCGCGCTTGTGTCAGGCGGTATTCTCTGTGTGGTTTCGGTCTTGGGTGCCGCGGTGTTTTTGCCCAGGTTTTTGGCTTACGACGGCCGCGAGGGAGTAAAACGGAAAGAGATCGAGGAAGCGGAACGGGCCGAGATGTTGCGCGTTTCGGAAGCGGAGTTTTAGCCACAGAGATCACAGAGANNGAGATCACAGAGATCACAGAGAATGGCCTTTGGAAATTTTTTACGCTCTGTGCTCTCTGTGGCAGAATGTTCTTATGCCAATAGTAAGAAAACGTGAGATCGAAAACCTCGAGCAGTTGAGCGGTGAGGAGCTGAAGGCTTTTATCGATTCGCTGCCCGCCGGCCAGGAGAGCATCAGCGAGCTGCTTAACTATCTCGAAGACGAGCTATTCGATAAGAAATGCAACCACAGCCTGCGATATTCGATGCAGTACATAATGGAAAATCGGCTGAGCTTTCCGAAGATCACCGGCTGGCTGAACGACAACGGCGGATACTGCGACTGCAAGGTGATGGAGCAGATCGCACCGATCTGGAGAGCAAAATTCGGTGACGACTGAGCACAGCCCGTCAAAAATCATCAACACCTTCCACACTGTGATATACTCCCGCACACACTGAAAGTTCGTTTACGTTTCGAGCGAAAAGATCGAAATAGAATTGTTTTGCAAGTTTCTGGTTTTGTTCCGTTCTTTTTGCAACTCTTCCCCGGGGCCTCAGTTCAGAAAGGAGAAAAAAATGAAACAGGTTCTACACTTCGTGTTTGGAGCGGTCGTGGTATTTTCGTTCATCACCAGCAACTTCGGGCAAGTTACGCCTGACGGCGACCTGCAAAAGTTCGGTGAAGAGTTTATCCCCGACGGAATGGAGTCAGCGCATAAAACCGTAAAAGGTCGATTCGCCGAGTCGGCGTCGTGGGATGGTTCGGAGCACGTCGTCGTTCTTTACAAACCAGTTTCGGGCTTACGCCCATATGACGGCGCTGTCGTGCTCGCGAGAAGATCTGATTCGTTTGAATACCGTTTACTTCCTCAACCTGAATCGACCTGGAGCATGATGGAACCGATCGCGATCTTCTTTGCCAATGCAGATGGCGATACTGAGAACGAGCTGTTCATCATAGACGAATGCTATACGGGTATTGGACCGGAAGGCGCGCGGCCTTTTTATCGAACAAGAGTTTACGACTGGAACGGCGTGGTTTTTTCTCACACTGGATCCGTCAGCGAAAAGATGGGAAACGTCAAGACGGCTGCCGCGGCAAAAGCCAGGCTCCGTCAGCTTGCAAAGAGCCTTACCCAAAAGACCGAGATGCAAGTTGCGGTCGATTATGGATCCCACAATTCAACGATCGACAAGGCTGTAGCTGCCAAAGAAGATTGGGTAAAGACGCCGATGCAGATAGTCGCGCGGCTGCTTGGCGAGTTTTCCGATATGCGTTCGCGAACGATCGAGATGACTGCACCAACGGCGGACGGAGCGGATTCGCTGATCGTTACGGTAACGGACGACGGCTATCTGGATGATTCGGTTCGCGGCGAAAAATTCAAGTATGAATTAAAAGCGAACGAGCAGGGAGTTTGGCGGTTCACTTCTGCGGCAAAGGCATGGCGCTGCCAGCCCGGTCGCGGACATCAGGATTTTTCGACAACAAAATGCACGTAGTCGTGGTGTAAAACTCTCGATCAAACCTCGAACTTAATTGCTCGAACCAGACATTGCCCTTATGGTCACGGAGAAAAAAGATGAAACGTACAAACATATTTACGTTATTCGCGATCTTGCTGACAGTCTTGTTCCTTTCCGGATACGCCGCGGCACAACCTTTGAGCTATGTCGAGATCAGTAACAGGTCGGGTGAAAAGAGAAAGATCTGTATGTACAAAGACAGCGACACGGTCAGCATGGCTGCCTACAAATGCTTTGTGATCAATCCAAACGGAAAGGTGGTGTGGAATCGCAACGGCAATCGTTCCGACTTCAAGGTGAAAGTATTTAGGGTGGCTAGGCTTCTCAACTATCGGCGGGTACCCGGCCACATGAATAGGATCGTCATGGGTGCAGGCAGCGGATTCGGTTTCGACTATGTCCAGCCGAAACGAAATAAACCGTGACACTCGCTCGATGTGCCGAACGCGGGAAACAAATCATATTTGAAGGAGGAATCGACGATGAAACGGACAAATACACTTGCCTTATTCGCGATCTTGCTGACGAGCCTGTACTTTGTCGGATCCGTCGCGGCACAACCGGTAACTCTTGTTCAGATCTACAATAATTCAGGCGAAGAGCGCAAGGCCTGTATGTATCCGGCGGACGATCCGGATGCAGCAATACCGATAGAATGCTTTGAAATGGATCACAAAGAAGTCGTAGTGTGGATTCGGCAGAACGACCGGTCAAACTTCAGATTGAAGATTTTCAGGATGGCGCCGGTCTTTGAAATTCGCCATGATCGGGTGCTGCCCGGCGCCACGACTCATATCATGATCCAGGCGTCCGAGTTGACGATCTCTCCGGATCTAAGCAAAGCTGTCTTTACGAAATACCGGTTAAAGGCATGCAATCAACGGTTCGATGAAAAGATATTTTTCGCACTTAGCTTTGAAACCGATTTCGCTTTTTTTACCGAAGGCTGGTGGAGTGTTGAAAAAGGAAAATGTGTTGAGATCCCCGTTAGCGAACGGCTTAGCAACAACATGAAACTTCCATATGGCAATATGCCACGAGCCTATTTTTACGCCAGGACGCACAGCGACAAACCGCAGTTCTGGTACTGGAGCGGAGACGGCGAAGGCAAAAGCTTTTGCATCAATGAAAAGAAATCGTTCAAAATATTGGGTAAACGTGTCCCGGCAGGAAACCCGCCGCCGTGCAACGCGAGCAACCTGAAAACGGCCAGCTTCCGCCGTATCGACGACCCCAAAACAAACACAGACTATTACTACCTGACCTTCTAATATCTATGAAACAACGCTCAAAGTGTACGAATCGGCCGATCTAAGCGGTGAGAGGGTTTTCTATTTGAGGACTTTCTTGAGGTATTTCCCGGTATGCGAAGCAACTTCCTTTGCGATCTTTTCCGGCGTTCCGGTTACGACGACCTCTCCGCCTCCGACGCCGCCGTCGGGGCCAAGATCTATCACGTAATCTGCCGTTTTAATTACGTCGATGTTGTGTTCGATCACGACGAGGCTCGCACCGCTGTCGATCAGGGCACGGAATGCGGCCAGCAGCTTGTTGATGTCTTCGAAGTGGAGGCCGGTTGTCGGCTCGTCGAAGATAAAGAGCGTGTTCGACTTCGTTTTTTGGGAAAGATGGGCGGCGAGTTTAACGCGTTGGGCTTCGCCGCCGGAAAGTGTCGTTGCTGATTGGCCGAGACGTAAATAGCCTAGACCGACATCGTCCAGCGTCTTTAGGCGGCTGACGAGTTTTTTTGTGTCTTTGAAGAAAAGGATCGCTTCGCGGACGGTTAGCTGCAGGACATCGTGAATGTTCCGGCCCTTATATTTGACGTTCAGAATTTCTTCGCGGAATCGCGTGCCGCGGCAGCCTTCACAGGTCAGCTCGACATCGGCGAGAAACTGCATTTCGACCGTAACGGTTCCGCTGCCCTGACAGATTTCGCAGCGTCCGCCGGGGACGTTGAACGAAAAATGCGAGGCGTTGTAGCCTTTTGATTTCGACGCTGCAGTTGTCGCAAACAGATCGCGGATCGCGTCGTAAGATTTGATGTACGTGACCGGGTTCGAACGCGGCGTGCGCCCAATCGGGGATTGATCGACGAGCACAACATCATCGATCAACTCCGCTCCGATGATCTCCTTGAACAGTCCGACGTGGGATTGCCATTCGCCACGTTGCTTCTTCAGACCGGCGTACAAAACATCGTGAACGAGCGTCGATTTCCCGGAACCCGAAACGCCTGTTATGCAGACGAGCATTTCGAGCGGAATGTCCACGGTCACGTTTCTCAGATTATGTTCGCGGGAGCCGATGATCTCGATCTTGTCTTTGACAGCCTTTCGTTTCGACGGAATTTTTATTTCAGCGTCGCCGCGAAGGTATCGTGCAGTCAGCGATATCTCGTCCTTCAGCAAATCGTCGAAATTGCCTTCAAAAACAAGGTTTCCGCCAAGTTCGCCGGCAAAGAGGCCGATGTCCAATATGTGGTCCGCGGCCCGCATCGTCTCTTCGTCGTGTTCGACGACAAGAAGTGTATTGCCGATATCGCGAAGGTTTTCGAGAATCTTTATCAGCCGTGCATTGTCGCGTGGATGAAGACCGATGCTCGGTTCGTCGAGTACATAGAGCGTTCCGACAAGCAGGGAGCCCAGATTTGTCGCAAGTTGGATCCGCTGGGCTTCGCCGCCGGAAAGTGT
>DLHV01000027.1:12972-24390 GCA_002483395.1 Chloracidobacterium sp. UBA7659
GGACTTTGTCCGCGATCTGCTTGCGTTCCTCGCTCAATTCCAGATCTTTAAAGAACGTTTGCGCGTCGCCGATCGACATCGCGACGATCTCAGGGAGCGAAAGTCCGCCAACTTTTACATCGCGGGCCGCTTGCCGCAGTCGTCCGCCGCCGCAGTCGGGACACACCGTGTAGCCGCGATATTTTGCAAGAAATACGCGGACGTGGAGCTTATATTTCTTGGTTTCAAGCCATTTGAAAAAGCCCTGGATGCCCCGCCAGCCTTCGTCACCGTAAATGATGCAATTCTGCTGGAAATCCGGCAGATCGGCGTATGGCACATTGATGTCGATTGACGCACTGGCTGCGTATTTCAGCAGTTCCTTTTGCGCCCAAGCGTGTTGCGGGCGAGAAAATGGATCAATGGCACCTTGTTTTACCGAGAGCAGCGGGTTTGGAATGACGAGGCCGTAATCGACGCCGATCGTATTGCCGAAGCCCTGGCAGGTCGGGCACGCGCCGTACGGCGAATTGAAGCTGAAAAGATGCGGTTCGGGTTCGTCGTAAAACGTGCCGTCGTATTTGCAGATGAACGAATCGGAATATTTCAGACGCTCGCCGTCGATTGTTTCGATAACAGCGGAATGGCCTTCGCGGAAGCATATTTCAAGCGAATCGACGAGCCGCTGCCGCGTTCCTTCGGAAACGGCGAGCCTGTCGATCAAGACGTATGTGTCATCAAAATCATCAAATGGAAAATCTTCGGGCTTTTGCAACTCGATCATCTCGCCGCCGCGGAAAAGACGTGAGAAACCTTGCTGCAACAGCGACATCAGGAACGCGCTCGTGCTTAATTGCGGGGATGCGGTCTTCGATTTGGTCTTTGCTTTAACCTTCGCGGCTCTTGGGCTTACGTGATCGAGCACCGGAAACAACACGTAGAACCTCGTTCCTTCGGGCAGTTTCGTGAGAATGTCGTCGGCAGCCGATTCGGGTGAATCTTTTTTAACCTCGCGTCCGCAAACGTGGCAGATAGTCTGGCCCGCACGGGCGTAGAGAAGGCGAAGATAATCGTAGATTTCCGTCTGCGTGGCGACGGTCGATCGAGGGTTCTTTGTCGAATTTTTTTGCCTAATTGCGATGGCCGGTGCGATGCCGGCAAGTTCATCTACATCAGGCTTGTCCATCCGTTCGAGAAATTGACGGGCGTAGGCGGACAACGACTCGACATAGCGACGTTGGCCCTCAGCATAGATAGTATCGAAGGCGAGGCTCGATTTGCCGGAGCCGGAAACGCCGGTGATAACCGTCAGCTTATTATGTGGAAGCGAAACCGAAATATTCTTGAGATTATGAACGCGGGCACCGCGTACCTCGATCGCTTCGTCCTTCTTCGTCTTTACAGCCCGCATAGGTGGAAAATCCGTCAATAAAAGCAAAACTCAAGTTTATCAAATCGCGAAGTTTGCGCAAAATAGGAATAATATTTGTAAGCAGAGGCATATTTGATTATGAAAACGATTCTATTCATCGCTCTTNNCTCTTTCCGTTTTGCTGCCGTCCTTTTCCGCCTGTTCGATCCAGAATGCCGAAAGTCACACACCCGAACCTGTGATGTCGGACAACATGACGCGCCAGCCGGTTTTAGTCGAGCTTTTTACATCCGAGGGCTGTTCGAGCTGTCCGCCGGCGGATCGCGAACTGACTTTTTTGGAAACCCAACAGCCGGTCTCGGGAGCGGATGTGATCACGCTGGCGTTCCATGTCGATTATTGGGACAGCCCGGCGTGGAAGGACGCGTTTTCGTCCGCGGAATTCAGCGAGCGGCAGGAAAGCTATACGCGGGCGATGAAGCTGGGTTCAAATTACACGCCGCAGATGGTTGTGGACGGCCAGCATGAATTCGTCGGCAGCGATTCCCGCAGGGCGAGCGATGTGATATCGAAAAGCTCGCATCAGCCGAAAGGCGCCGTCAGCCTCGGCGTTGCCGAATCCGCGTTGACGATAAGTATAGACCAGATACCAAAACATGAAGCTGCGACCGTTTATCTTGCGACGGCTGAAGACCGGATATCGACGAACGTCAGAGGTGGCGAGAACGGCGGCAACACCCTGTCTCATACGTCGGTCGTTCGCAAACTTCAAAGTGTCGGACCGTTGACGGCCGGTGAACTGAACTACAAGTCGAGCGTTGACCTGCCGGCGAGTTCTGCCTGGAAAAAGGAAAACCTAAAGTATGTCGTTTTTGTTCAAGAAGACGTCAGCAAAAAGGTAATTGCGGCCGGTCGGATTTCGGCCGTGACCAAATAATTACCAGNNGTCGGCGTGATCGGCGAGCAGGAACGGAATCCGTCCGTCGTATGCGATTTCCAAATCGGCGGTTCGGCGAATTCGATAGTTATAGCCGGTCGGTGAGGCGATGGACAGCGAAATAAACTCCTCGGTTTTCCGCGAAACTACCGCAAAACGCCAGTCTTTTTTCGACCGAACGAGTAAGCGAAAGCCGACCGGGAATTCGCCGAGGGTTATTTGAGTTTTGGAAGGCTCCACGGTTTTCTCAATTTTTTGTAATCGCTTTCGGTCATTTGGACAAGATACGGATGATTATCGGGCTTTGCCCAGACAAGAATACTCTGCAGGTCTTCGCGTTTCATTGCGGTGCAGCCTAAGGTTCCGGTTGTCGCATCGTTCCAGATGTGAAGAAAAATGCACGAGCCATTTCCTTTTACAACCGGGTAGCTATTGTATGCTACGTTAATGCCCAGATCGTACGGGGGACCAATCTCAAGCATTTTTTCCGAGCTTTTCCAATCAAAAATACCGACCTGAAGGCGGTCGACGATCTTGTTGTAATGAAAAGAGTTCACGTCGTCCACGCACTCGGTATATTCACCAAGTTTTGTGTACGGCAGCGAAATACCGGGGGCTTTATCGGCGCGTCCGAATGAGGCTGTCAGAGGAAAAAGCCCGGCGGGCGATTTGCCGTCGCCTTCCTTTTTGAACACGGTTACCGCTTCCGGAGCAGAATCCGAACTCCATGCCAAACCGCTTCGGCCGATCACCACACGAAATTTTTCACCGGCGGATTTCCATTTGCCTTTAGCGCTTTTGCGTTCGAACAGACGTGCAGTCCCGCTTATTGTTGAATCATTTTCGGTAGTAACGACAAATGCCTGCAGCGATTCGGCAAATGGTGTCTTGACAGGCGGCGGCTGCGGTGTTTTGACTTGAGCCATTAAGGTGTTGCTATAACAAAAATGAGGATAAAGGGTAAAATGAATCTCATCCGCTTTGATCGTGCGCGTGTAATATTAGATAAAGGTTGACAGTAATTCCTCTTGTTCTTTCTTGTTCCTCTTGTTCTGTGGTTTGGTCGCTTTACCACGGAAGAAGACGAATAAGAGGAACAAGAGGAACGAAGAAGAGCAGTGTTAATCTTCAAAAACGGAATCCGTCGCCGTCGCTTTCCGGCTAACGGCGTAAACACGCAGGCCGATCGAGATCATCACCAGCGAGATTCCCATCCAGATAAAGACCCAGATTATCGATGGAATACCGGATGCGGCGGCCATGTTTGCGGCGTCGGATTGGGTGTTCGTCATTGCCGACAGGAAAAAGAGGTTCAGCAGGTCGAACACAGCGTTCAAAAGACACTGAACCGCTATAAAAGCAACGGCGAAATTCGCCCACTTCAGGCTTGTGTAGCGAGCCACGGCGGCCAGGCCGAGCGTAAGCACGGTGCCGGAAAAAACCGTGAAAACAACGCTGCCGAACGTGACATTCGCGAGGAAATTCCAGAAAGGAGCGAGAATCCCAAAGAAGACCGTCATCACACCGACAAAACCGGCCGATGCCATCAACGCGACCCGCGACGAGTATCCGCGTCTGATCCAAACGAGCAATGCCACACCAAATGTCGTGGTGCCGATGTAACCGGCGCTGGAAATAAGCAATTGCGAAAACCAGCCGGAGCTGTTCGACCACACCACGCCGCTGCCGTCCGCCGCTACCGAAAGGCTTTGCACTGTGTTCCCGGTCAGGATCGTTGTCAAAGCGTGCGAGCCTTCGTGGACGAATGTCGCAAACAACCGCAGCGGATAAGTCAGGTAGCCGACCAGCGGCAGATACATCGACAGCACCCAAAGCCCAATGCTGACAATGGTTGCGACGACTAAGAGGTAAATTTGCGGGCGTGCGTCTTCGGCTATTGAATATTTCATTTCCATTTCAAAAACTCCTTTCGGTTCACAACAAGCTTTACGTCTTATTCTACCTGAAAGTTCGGGCCGAGCGAAGGAAAAATGAGCAAAAGACCAAATTGGCTTTTTCCTTCGTCACTAATCATATTAGCAGGTCAGGAAGGGTCGTTCACGCCCGCTCTTTTTTAGGCCAGCTCTCGACCAATTTTGGAAGAGCGGCCGCAAGCGGGCCTTCCTGACCGGGCATGTTGTTAAATTGCACTTCAAGAAAATGAGTTGAATGTCAATCGCTGTTTAGGTTCTTTTGTAGTCCGTCGTTCCCCCGGTTTTTGTTTCGAGCCTTATATCAGTTATCTCAATGTCTTTTTGCACGGCCTTGCACATGTCGTAGACGGTCAAAGCCGCGACGGAAACGGCTGTCAGGGCTTCCATTTCGACCCCGGTTTGCGACGCGGTTTTGGCCGTGGCTTCTATATAAATGCCGTAATCCTTCAGCTCGGCGGTGACATCGGCGTTCGCCAAATTTATCTGATGGCAAAGCGGGATCAGCTCGGGCGTCTTTTTTGCGGCCATGATCCCGGCAATGCGGGCGATCTCCAGCGGGTCGCCTTTTGGATTTGCCTGCGATCTGAGGAAGGTGATGGTTTTGGCTGAAAGTAGAACTTTTCCCGATGCGGTTGCGGTCCGCGCGGTCGTTGCTTTGTCGCCGACATCGACCATATTAACGCGGCCGGATTCGTCGTAATGTGAAAGCTCGGGCATTAAATGGATTTTCCCGCAAAGACGCTAAGAACGCAAAGACGACTTTGCCGTTCTCGCTATAGCCGCACTATCTCGACCTCGTCTCCAGATTGCACTGATTTGCCCATCGGGACGAATATCAGGGCGTCTGCCTGTGCAAAGGACACGAAGTCCGATGAGCCCTGCCACGGCAAAGGATTCACGCCGGTTCGCGACTCCGTTCCAATACATAACTGAGCGGGCAGGTATGTGTCCCGCTCTCTATTCGATTTCACTGAGTTCAAACAAACGGCAAAGTCGATCTCAAGACCGATGGCAGATGCGCTTTGCATCTTTTTGATAAGCAAACGCACGAGCAAATGAAAAGTAACCGCGGCCGAAACGGGGTTGCCGGGGAGGCCGAAGACGAAAGCTTTTTTCAGCTTGCCAAAAACCGTCGGCTTGCCGGGTTTGAGGGCGATTTTATCAAAGAATAGCCTCGCCCCAAGTTCCTGCAGAGCAAGCTTTGTCAGGTCGTATTTGCCAACCGAGACGCCGCCGGTCGTTATCAGAATATCCGCATCTTTAACCGAATTTGAGATCTGAGATTTCAGTTCTGCAATGTCGTCCGTGACTATCGGGAATATCTGCGGTTCGGCCCCCGCGGCACGGCAAAGAGCGGCGAGCATAAGCGAGTTCGAATTCCTGATCTGGTCATGCTTCGGCTTTTTGCTTATCTCGACGATCTCGGTCCCGGTTGAGAAAATGGCGACGTGGGGGCGTTTGGCGACTCTCACTTTTGCGTAGCCGAATGCCGCGGGGACGGCAATGTTTCCCGGCTTGAGCAGTTCGCCTTTCTCCAGAACCGTTTTTCCTTTTTTGATCTCGGTACCTTTCTTGATTATAAAGCGGCCGGTTTCGGTCGGTTCGAAGATCGTTACAAATCCATTTTCTTCCTTTGTCAGCTCGATCTTTTGAACGGCATCGGCGCCTTTTGGAACCGGTGCTCCGGTCATGATCCGCACAGCTTCGCCCTTTTTCAGCGCTCCGTGCCAGCCGCGTCCGGCCGCTGATTCCCCGGCGATCTTCAGCGTTGCCGGACTGGGTATTGTGTCAGCGGCCATTACTGCGTAACCGTCCATTTGAGAGCGATCGAATGGAGGAAGTTCGCTGTCGGCAATGATGGCCTCGGCAAGAATACGGCCGATGGAATCTTGCAGATCGATCCTTTCGGCTGTGAGAACTATTGCTTCGCGGTTGATGATCTTTATAGCTTTCGAAACTGGGATCATAGTTGGAATCCGGATACTCGCAATGCGCAAAAGGTAATACGCCGCTGTCACGTCGTTGCGGACAGGGTGTCCGAGCTCCGCCTATTTGATCAGATAAAATTCGGTCTGCCGCGGGCGAAAGAAGTTGTAGCCGCCGTTTGTCATATACGCGTCGTCCTCGGCCATTATCGTTACCCGTTGGTCGTTCCATTCGGGCACGTTTGTCGACGTGTTTAGCTCGATGGACATGTATGAGCCGGGCAGTATCTTGTTCGCACCGCCGCCTATATTGCCTCGGAAATCAATGGACGGCCCCAAGCCGTGGCCGTGCGTGCCGATCGGGTGCGAGTAGATCATACAATCGATGTTTTGCTTTTTGCATTCGGCCATTGCCGCTTTGTAAACCTCGGTGCCGGTCATTCCGGCNNCGGCACGGGCGATGTTGAACATGATGTCCTGCAGGCGGTTGGTATTTTTCAAGGCCGCCTTCAGGCCGGCCGGAGCGTCTTTTTCGCCGGGTTTGAGGATGTACGCATGCTTTTGCCAGTCGGTCGAAAGACCCATGTAGTTGAGGCCGAAATCGACGTGGATCAGATCGCCGCGTTGGATGATGTCGCTCTCGATTGCTGTGCTAAGGAACTGGCCGGTCGTGCCGGTAGTCGCTGCTTTTCGCTGGATCCGCAGATCGGGCTGGAACCATGTATCGACGCCAAGTTTGTTCAATTGCTGAAGCATCCACCATCGAACATCGCCAGCCGTCGTTTTGCCGGGTATTATGACCTCGTTCGAAAATGCCCGGCGCGTGATAACGTCGGTTGCCAAAACGGCGGTGCGGTAATGTTCAAGTTCTTCGGGTAAGCGGGTGTCGAAAAATTCGGTCAAAAGGTTCGCGGCGGAAACGAATTTCTTTTCGTTGTCCGGCCCGAGAGCATCGGCGAGAAATTTGTAGCCGTCGTAGGTGAGTCCGCTCTGCTGGCCACGGGTTCCCCCGATGTTCAGTGCAATAGTCTTGGGATTACGCTCGTCGACTAGCTTTCGGATCGTTTCGTTAAACTTATCCCGCCCCGGCAGCAGCATGGTGTAATGATTTTTCAACCGCTCTTCGGCGTAACGAACAACAGCGATCCGCTCGATGCGTTCGCCTTTGTCAATAAATACAAACAAATCGCGGCGGCCGACTATCGGGATCGGTGGCACAATATGCGGCGTTACGGGGTCGCTGTGAAACTCCTCATTCACCACGATCCACATCTCGATCCCATGCCGCTTCATCATCGGCAAAAGCAGAGAGCCAAGCCGCTTCCTAAGCCACACTTCGCGCACATCCGCCTGCTCCCGCTGTGAAAGCAGCTTCGGCATACGGTAGCCGCGGAGACCGCTGACTGGCTGCTGAGCCAAAGACAGATGTGGGACGGCGATAAGGACGATTAGAACGAGGACTATTTTCCTTGGCATATTATTGGTAGATCTAGGATAAGTTTAGTGTAAAGCGTTATAATCTAGATGCCTTACGATATCAAGTAATGCCTGACGAACAAACAAATTGGCCAAAAACTGGTACCTGGATCATAGGAATCGTTTTGTTTGTGTGGCTAGGGGTCGTTTGCTTGTTCTACATAGCATATGTTTTTGGCCTGTGGTGATTTGATCCAAGCCAGCCGTGAACGGCGGTTTCACAGAACGGACAGCGAAGTGCTAAACTTATCGTTTGATTTTCAAGGCAATCTTAGCATAAGAGGAAAACGAGTGATCGATTTTGAACTAACAGAAGAGCATATTGCGCTAAAGAACACCGTCCGCGAGTTTTGTGCGGGCGAAGTTGCTCCGTTTATTAAGGAGTGGGACGAGAAATCCCATTTTGAGCGAAGTGTTTTTGAGAAGATGGCGGAGGTTGGGTTGCTTGGGGTTTGTATTCCGGAGCAGTCAGGCGGGGCGGGGTTTGATTATATTTCGCTGGGGCTGGTGTGTGAGGAGCTGGAGGCTTGCGACACGTTTTTGCGGGTGGCGATGTCGGTGCATGTCGGATTGAATTCCTTGAGCGTTTTCAGTTGGGGCACCGAGGAGCAGAAGCAGAAGTATCTTGTCCCGCAGGCGAAGGGTGAAAAGCTGGCTACGTTTGGATTGACCGAGCCGAACGCGGGAAGCGATGTCGTAGGAATGCGTTCCTATGCAAAACGCGATGGCGATGACTGGATATTGAACGGTGAAAAGATGTGGATCTCGCTCGGTGACGTTGCCGATCATTTCCTGTTCTTTTGCTGGACTGATCAAGAAAAGCAAAAGGTCCGCGACCACACCGGTATTTCTTGCTTTATTGTCGAGCGAACAATGCCCGGATTCTCAAGCGGCACGATCCATGGAAAGCTCGGCATCAAGGCCGGCAACACGGGTTACTTCTCGCTGCAGGATGTCCGCGTGCCGAAGGAGAACATGCTTGGCAATGAGGGCGAAGGCTTTAAGATCGCGATGTTCTCGCTGGAAAACGGGCGTTATACAGTAGCGTCGGGCGCAACAGGTGTGATCAAGGCTTCGCGTGACGCCTCGGTAGCGTATGCAAATACTCGCGAAGTACAGGGACAGAAGATCGGGAATTTCCAACTGGTCAAGCAAAAGATCGCCGAAATGGAGGCCGATTATCAAATGGCTCATCTGCTATGGCTGAAATGCGGGTATCTGAAGAACGAAGGAAAACCTTCCGCAAAGGCGGCCAGCCTTGCGAAATGGCAGGCGACGATCCGTTCGGAAACGGCGGCCTCGATGGCGATCGAGATTCACGGTGCGAACGGCTATACAAACGATTATCCGGTAGAACGATATTTAAGAAACTGCAAGGCGGCGGTTATTTATGAAGGAACGCGGGACATTCACACCCTAATGCAGGCGGATTGGGCGTTGGGATTAAAAAAGGAAAAGGCGGCCCGCGTAATTTTGCCGCCGTACGAGCCTTCGGAGGCTAAGGGCACTGTCGGTTAGGATCTATTGAACGCGGATCGGGCCGATCAAGCGAATCGAGGCGGATCTGATTTAATTCTAAAAAAAACGGCCCTTATCATTCTTACCCGCTCAAATCCGCCTGATCCGCCAAATCCGCGTTCAAGCTATTTGTTACGCTGAGAATCAGTTATCTGGAATCCACGCTTCGGACGCCTTATTTCAGCGATTTTGGGTCGAGAGTGGACATTTTCCACTCGCCGTTTTCCTTTACAAACAGGACATCATAACCAGTCGGATATCCCTTGGTTTTGACTTTTCCGACGGCCTTGTCGCCGACGATGCGTTCGTTCGAAACCTCGCAAACCTCATTTGTGATCTGATCGTCTTTTATAAACTCGCTCAGTGTTTTAATCTTTTCGGCCTTCATCTGCTCATCAAAACTCTTCAGAGTGTCGGCCGTATAGAATTTCCGGATAGCGGCTTCGTTCTTCTTAACGACGGCTGCACAATAAGCTTTGTAAACAGGCGTGAGCGTCGGAGCGTTATTGGTTACCTGATCCGGCGTCGGTGTCGTGACGGCTAGCGGGTTATTTGTGTTCGGCTTAGCGATATTGGCGTTTCCTGCATTGATGTTTGCCGTATTAACGTTTGCGGGTGCTCCATCTCCGCAGGCCGCAGAAAAAATCACGGAGACGCAAATTGTGTATAAAAATATTGCCTTAAATTTCATAATTAACTCCATTCCGAACCGGACGCAAACGCGTTGATCCCGATTCGGTTCACATTAAAATCCAAAGTATAATAAATTAGCTGAAAATGGACAAAACAAACAAAACCGAATTTCAGCGGACATTTTTGATCGAAGCACTACCTGAACCGCTGACACGGGCGAGCCGGCATCTACAGTTTTTCGACAATTATATCGCCGAGACGCGAATGCGGCTCCGGTCGATCAGAGACCCGGAAACTAAAATCTGGACGCACATTCTGCAGCAGCGTTTTCCGGCTAACGGCGAAGATGTTTCGTGTCTTAAAATCGCCGAGATATATCTGAACGAAAGGGAATACGAACGCTTTCAGCTATTTGAAGGAAACGAGATCCGCAAGAACAGGTATTTTCATGAGTTTGATAGAAAGTCGTTTGCGTTCGATGTCTATCTCGGAGATTTGTGGGGCGTGAATATAGCGAGGGTTGAATTCGATAATGCCGACGCAATGAAACCTTTCGAGCCGCCGCCTTTTGCCGTGTTCGAAGTTACGAACGATCCTTTCTTTTTGGGCGACAATCTTGTGTTCAAGAAGTTTGCCGATGTTCAGGCCGAAGTCGCTATTATCGGAGCCGCTTCTTCCGTTTCTGAAATGCCCGACGAGTAAAAAAGGCGGCTTGGTGGCCGCCTCGATCTGCACTACCGGTCGTGTTTCCGCCTGCTACCGAGTTCGCGGTGTCATCGGGACAAATCGTTCGATCGAATCGAAAATTTGAAGATACATCTTTGTCTCACGTGGGATGAGTTCCGTCCAATTTTCGCCCCCCCGGTTTATGTAACCGGCGATCTTCGCCGGATTTGAGTTGTAACCGGCAGCCATGAGCTGCTCTTGCGTCGCCAGGCCGCTTGAAAACGCGTCGGCAACTGTCGGGCTTGCAATGAGATCGTTCCACGTCCGCTGCATGTAAAGCAGCATCGCCTCGGAGGCATTGACGTGATTTCGCATTCCTTCAACAAAATCGGGCGTCAGAGGAACGTTCGGGTGCCACGAGCGGACCATACGGTATGTTGACGGGATCATCTGCACCATTCCGCCGGCACCGGCGGAGCTTACCGAATAGCGGTAAGTCTGGCCCTCGTTCAAGGCAAAAAGAGTGTAGATGTCATTAAATATGTTCTGATGGAACTCTGTCCGAAAACGGGTATGATCGACGTGCTCAACGGCGGCAAGACGTTCGGCAATGTCGGCGACTTTTGGCTGTATAACGACACCTCTATTACGCAGGCGTTCGCGGGCAAGCTCAATGACATTGCGGACGTAATACCGGCCGGCTCTTACTACTTCCGGCGTGACCAGGCCGGGATGTGTAGACATGTAATAGGCGGTTTCANNAATTGATTTTCACCTTTCTCGTCAGTCAATGTGACAGGCGTATTGACGCCGTTTCCGCGTATCGTCCGGACGTTCAACTGCCTGCCGTTTTGCGAAACGGCTGCTTTATCGCTGACCGTCGAGAGAAATGCTTCTTTCGTCAGCACGACAAAATCGATCTGGCCCGTCTTCCAATCATGAAAAGCGATGCGAACGACATCGGCCGGGGCGAAACTC
>DLHV01000027.1:24399-29909 GCA_002483395.1 Chloracidobacterium sp. UBA7659
CCGCTTTGCCTCGGCGATCTTGCTTTTTATGAACCCAAAGCTGACAACTCGGTTTTGAGAAGATCGAGGCGTCGAGTTCGAATTTCCAACGATTATTGGAGCCGGACGATTGTTAGATTCGGGAACGATCTCATCACGCCTTCCGCCAACGATTATCGGAGTTGCCGAAGGTGCGGGCACAGGAGTCGAGGCCGGTTTGATTGGCGGCATCGTGTCGGTAACAACCACTCTCCCACGCATTTTTGCGGGTAGGTCATTCGGCATCTGGGCGAATGTGGAAATTACGCCAATAGACAGCAGGGCAAGCGCGAAAATGGGGGTTCGTTTCATAACTGGTACTACGGAGAGTTAGTTCGGGTGTGCTAGGCGTGGTGAACGGCCCGCGTTTATACAGATTCGCGTATTTGGCAAATGGTTGTCAAGGATAATTGCAAATTTTATGGCATATACAAAAAATAATTATAACGAACTTGCATTTTTTGAGATGGGCATTCAGATTTATGATGCTAGTTGCAGTAGTCTATATCATTGCAAAGTAAGAAGTTTACTATGAAAAAACTCTTTGGGACGGACGGCATTCGCGGCGAAGCGGGAGTATTTCCGCTGGATGCCGCGACCGTCCAAAAGATAGGGAGATCGGTCGTCCGGCAGTTCACGGAACGGTTAGGGTGTGCTCCGCGTTTTGTTACGGGCCGTGACACGAGGGAATCGGGCGGTTGGATTGAGCAGGCGTTTCATGCCGGTGCAAAAGCCGGGAAAGCGGAATGCGAGTCGGCGGGCGTGATCACAACGCCTGGCGTTGCGTTTGTCACGAGCAAATTTGAATTCGATCTCGGAATCGTCATCAGCGCTTCGCATAATCCGTTTTACGACAACGGCATCAAGATTTTTTCACCTTCGGGCAAGAAGGTGGACGATGCGATCGAAGCCGAGATCGAAAAGGATGTTTTTGGCGAGAGTTTTGATGGGGCCGAAGGTGGTGGCGACACGGTTGATTCCACGAGGGGCGACGAATTTCGGCAAGCCTATCTTGCGTACATTGCCAGTGAAATGCACTGTTTGAAGCTTGCGGGCTATAAGATTGCAGTCGATTGTGCGAACGGAGCTGCTTCAGAGCTTGCTCCCGCATTATTTCGGGGATTTGGCGCCGAGGTCATTGCGTTTAACGATAAACCGAACGGCCGGAATATTAACGACGACTGCGGTTCTCTGCATTTGGAACATCTTCAGGCGAAAGTAATCGATGCAAAAGCAGATTTCGGCGTCGCGTTCGACGGCGATGCTGACCGGGCTTTGTTTGTCAATGAAAAGGGCAGCATTGTAGACGGCGACGCGACGCTTTGGATAATGGCGAAGTATTTTCAGGACCACGGCGGCTTAAAAAACAACAAAGTGGTCGCGACGGTGATGAGCAATATAGGGCTTGAGATCGCCCTGAGATCGCGTAATATCGAGCTTGTAAGGACGGCCGTCGGTGATAAGTATGTGCTGGCGGAATTGTTGAAAAGTGGTTCGACGATCGGCGGCGAGCAATCCGGCCATGTTATTTTTCCCGATAAAAGCCTCGTCGGCGACGGGATGATGACGGCGACTTATTTGCTTGAGGCCATTAAAGAGAAAGGGGTCGCTTTCTCCGAAATGATAGATGGATTCAAACAATTTCCGCAGATTCTTGTAAATGTTAGGGTGAAGGAAAAGCTGCCGTTTGAATCCGTTCCGGATATCTCGGCGGCGTCGAGGGAAATGGAAAACGAGCTTGATGGAAAAGGGCGATTGCTGCTTCGATATTCGGGAACGGAGAACTTGGCGCGTGTGATGATCGAAGGCGAGGACCAGGCGGTAATAGAATCGCAAGCAAACCGATTGGCGGAAGTAATTCGCTCAAGGTTGGGATAGGAAGTCTCAAGCAAAGCGGAGGACGCGAAAGGTGCGAAGGAAACCGAATCTGAAATCTGAAATCATAAGATGAATCAGACAGTTTCAATAGAGTTTAAATATCCGAAATCTGGATACGCGATCGATATCGGTCCCGATTTGTTGCCGGCGTCCGGCGAATGGGCGAAGAAATGTCTCGGCGGCAAGGCTGGAAAAGCGGCGTTGGTTTCGAACGCTAAAGTTTTTGGTTTGTATGGTGACGTGATCAAACAAAGCCTGGAAAAGGCCGGATTTGACGTTTTTGTTTGTCTGATCGGAGACGGCGAGAAATTTAAGAGTTTCAAAACGCTCCAGAAAACACTCGATAATTTCAGCGAAAGCCGGTTATCTCGGACAGATGTGGTTGTCGCTCTGGGCGGCGGCGTGATCGGCGATCTTGCCGGATTTGCGGCGTCGATCTATTTGCGCGGCGTCAGTTTTCTCCAGGTGCCGACAACGCTGCTTTCGATGATCGATTCGTCGGTCGGTGGGAAGACGGGTGTTAATTCAAGCTATGGCAAGAATTTGATAGGGGCTTTCTACCAGCCGAAAGGCGTGCTCGTCGATGTGCGGACGCTTCAGACTTTGCCGAAGCGGGAATTGACAGCCGGATTTTGCGAAGCGATCAAACAGGGAGCTATCGCAAACCGCAAGCTTTTTGACCAGACCGCAGCTTTCCTAAAAACATATAACCCAAAGAGTTTTGTCCGCTCGTTCGATAACGAGGATTTTGTTAGCGGCATTGTTTCGCTGACAGGTGTCCAGATCGCGTTCAAAGCTGAAATCGTCAGAGGCGACGAGCGCGAATCGCCTGACAAAATAGACGCAAGATCCCGAAAGATCCTCAATTTTGGCCATACTTTTGCCCACGCCCTTGAAAAAGTGACGAATTACCGGTATTTGAAACACGGAGAAGCCGTTGGCCATGGAATCCGTTTCGCTGCCGAGCTTTCAAAAAAACTTGGACTTTTATCGCCAAATAAAGTAAACTTGTTGAACGATGTTGTACGTCGTGCGGGCACGCTGCCGCCGATCGGCAATATCGACCCTCGCATTGTTTTTGAGACATTTAAGTACGACAAGAAATTGATCGATAACTCGCTCCAATGGATACTTTTGAAAGATTTGGGCAAACCCGTCATTTTTCCGCACGCCGATGTCCCGCAGTCAGCATTGATGTCAACATTTAAAGACATCACACCCAGCTAATTTCACTAAAAACACTTCACAAATTGAGGAGTTTATCAATATGAAGAATTTTGAACAGAATCGCACTTCGGAACGCGGCGGTGCCGGTGTAAAGTTCCTGCTGGTAGGAGTGGTACTCGCATTGATTCTCCACGCCGGGTATCAATATGTTCCGATAGCGTACGAAGGGGCGAGCCTTAGACAGGATATGGACACGGCGGTGGTCAAGGGCATCTCAGCGTCGGGGCAACTGAAGCCCATAGATGTCGTTAAGTCATCGATCCAAAATGCTATACGGGACAACAATGTTCCCTCGGACGCGATTATCGAGATCAAGCCCTCTGGAGCGGCGATCCAGGCCCAGATAATGTATTCCAAGCAAGTGCCGATGCTGCCGTTCGGAATATATAAGTACAAATACGACTTCAATTACGTCGCGATCCCGAAAGGTTATCTGTTAAAACAATAGCCTCGGCTTTAGACCGCGGCAATCGCTTCGCGGATCTTTACCGGTTGGATCTGGATCAGGCTTTGTGGAGCGTCCGCAAGCCAGGTCGAGGGGCAAACGCCGCAGATAGTACATTTTTCTACAGCAGGACAGGGGAGGCTCGAAAGGGCCTCTTGTGCTTTTTGGTGTTCGGTTTTCAGGAAGTCGAAAGAGAGACCGGAATCCACGATCGCCCACGGCAGAAATTCTTCGTAATCGCGGTTTCGCGAGGTATGAAAAGCAGGGTCGACGCCGGTTTCGCGCAACGCGCGGTCTATGTCGCCTTTGAACATCGCGGCGCGGTCGATAACTTTTGAGATCGTCCGGTCGCCGGAAGAGAACAATGCCTGTTCGTGTGCGATGCGAGCGGACATGAAACGGACATCGACATTCGGAATTCGCGAAAGGCCTTTGCAGACGTACTTAATGCGTCGTTTAAGTTCCTTCTCGCCGCAAATCGCGTCCCATTGGAGCGGTGTGTTGGGTTTTGGTACAAAGCCGTTTAACGATGGAATGATCTTTCCGGCATAGCCGAATTTCTTTCCCGCCTCAAGCATGCGGTCCTTTATCCGCTCGACGAGAACGAACATTTCATCCAAATCGTCCTGCGTTTCTGTAGGCAGGCCGACCATCATGTAGAGCTTGACGGTAAGCATTCCTCGGTCGAAAACCGCACCACAGATATCGACAATCTCGTCGTTTGTAAGGTTCTTGTTTATCACGCGCCGAAGTCTGTCCGAGCCGGTTTCAGGGGCGACGGCTATCTGCTGATCTTTTGATTCGACCAGAGCATCGAGCAATTCGTCCGAGATCTGATCCAGCCGCAGCGACGATACCGAAATGCGGTAATCCATCGCCCTCAATTCGCGCAGGATGATCGAAATTTCGGGGTGATCACAGACGGCAGTAGAGACGAGACCAATCTTGTTTGTCTTGTGTCGCCACTCTCTGGCTTTAGCGAGGATGTCTTTTGCGGGCACGACCCGCGGCGGATAGTAATTATATCCAGCCCAGCAAAAGCGGCAGCCTTGAGAACACCCGCGTGAAATTTCCACCAACAGGCGTTCACCCATCTCGGCTTTGGGTGACCAGACGGAAGTCGATGGGCAGAAGATCTCTTGATTTACGAGAAATTCGGCCAGTTCGGTCTCGCCGCGTTTCAGGGCCCGGCGAAGCGTGCCTTCTTTCGGATTGACTGAAGCGAGCGCTCGGCCGACGCGGCGGGGCACGCCCTTTTCATTTGGAATGTAGTCGAAAACGATCCCGTCATCGTTGTAAACGACATCGTAAAGCGACGGTACGTAAAATCCACGGCCGATCTGGGCGAGAGCAAGTAGTATCTCGTCCTTCGTTTCGTTTTCAAGAATCGCGTCAACCAATTGAAACGCAAGTATTTCGCCTTCACCAACCGCAATAATATCCGTAAAATCGGCAATCGGTTCCGGGTTTAAAAACGAAGCGGCTCCGCCCATGACGACGAGCGGGTGGAAATGATTGCGTTCCCTCGACCAAACCGGAATGCCCGAAAGCTGAAGCATCCGGGCCATGTTCAGGTAATCGGTTTCGAACGAGATCGAGAAGGCGACAACGTCGAAATCACGAACAGGCGTCTGCGTTTCAAGCGAAAGCAATGTCGAGCGCGACTTTTCATATTCAGACATTTCGGCGGGATCGGGAAGGAAGACGCGTTCGCAAGAGACGTCGGGAATACTGTTGAACAGATCGTACATCGTATGCAGGCCAAGATTGGCCATGCCGATTTCATGCGTATTCGGATAGCACNNAGCAGCCGTGCTTGACGACGTAGCCTTCTTCGGCGGCGAGTTTGTTCTTATAGCTTTCTACGATGCGTTTGTTCATTCGAATGCAATTATCCAGAATACCAGCAATTTGAGGAAGTAGACAACAAAATGTGGTTCAT
>DLHV01000032.1:0-729 GCA_002483395.1 Chloracidobacterium sp. UBA7659
TTCCTAAATCTCTTAGAAATTGCGCAAAATACAAAAGATATTGTTCGCAAGGAGCTTTTAGTTCGTCCGGAAAACTAAACGAAGTTAGCAGTGAGTTCTTAAATTGTTCCTGTTCTAGTTGCTTTAAAGTTATTTTGTGTATTTCGACAAATTGTTCTAAGTTTTTTTCAACTTCTTCAGCTATTGACAAATTATTTAATACTGCATCGACGACTGACATAAATTTTGTTTTTATTCCACCACTTCCAAACAAAACACGCTCACCAAATTCCATTTCACAAATTTTACGAAAGCATATATGGTAATCATTGTAACTATAAGGATATTTCCAATTTTCTACGTCAGGCTCAAATTCGACCTCAAAAGTTAGTCCTTCTTTGTACTTTGGAAAATGATTTTTTCCAAGACTAATTGAAATTTCAAAGCCTTCCAATCTGGTCCAATTTGTTAAATGTAGACTTTGGACTCTTGCAAGCATAAATTCATTTAAAGTTAACGCCGCTATTTTCTGTAAAGAATCTCTTTGCTTTGAAATAACATAATAATTACGTAATCCTGAAGATGATTTATAATTCTCGCCTACACGCACATCGTTAAGAACGGCTCCATCGATTAGCAAATCGTACAAATCACTACGCTCTCCGCCTCTCGAGATGGGTTCGCTTCTTCGCCGAATTTGTATTCTTTTGTGTTCTTTTTTCACAATTAATTAAACAACCCGTTCACATA
>DLHV01000032.1:771-19408 GCA_002483395.1 Chloracidobacterium sp. UBA7659
CCGCCTTTGGCGGTGCCGTCGAGTTTTGTCAGCACAAGGCCCGTGACATCCGCGACCTTTAGAAATTGCCGGGCCTGTTCGAGGCCGTTTTGACCGGTAACGGCATCGATGACAAGCAGCGTTTCGTGCGGAGCGTCCTGAACTTCGCGACCGGCGATGCGTTTCATTTTTTCTAGCTCGGCCATCAAATTAGACTTATTATGCAGGCGGCCGGCGGTATCGACTATTAATACATCGGAATTACGCGCCTTTGCTGATTGAAGTGCGTCGAACAATACGGCCGCTGGATCGGTTCCGTGTTTTTGTTGGATAAGCGGCACACCGGCCCGTTCTGACCAGATCTCTAACTGCTCAGATGCCGCCGCACGGAACGTGTCAGCTGCACAAATTAGCACGTCGTTTCCTTCGTTCTTTATTCTCTGCGCGAGTTTTCCGATAGTTGTTGTTTTGCCGACGCCATTAACGCCGACGACCATCAAAACATAAGGTTTGATGGTCTCCGGTACATCGGTCTCAGACGCGACACCGGTTTCAGTGGAATGATGCAAAATGTCGAGAAGCTCATTCTTCATAACCGATTTCAAAGCGACAAGATCGTTTATCTCTTGTCGCGAAACGCCTTTGCGAATCGCTTCGAGGACCTGCATCGTTGTCTGAACGCCGATGTCGGTCGAGATCAGCATCTCTTCAAGCTCCTCGAGCAGACGTTCGTCGATCTGCTTCCGGCCTTCGAAAATGCTGTCAAGCTTTGTGTTTATCGAGTCTCGCGTCTTGGCAATCGCCTTCGTAAAGCGAACGCCGATCTCCCTTTCAACCGCTTCTTCCTGCTTCTGAAGTTCCTCGAGAGATTTATCGAGGCCCAACGTTGAAGTCGAGAACTTGTCTTCCTTATTCCTTCGCCAAAAAAATGCCATATATATTGCCGGTAATTATCGAACCAGTGTGCAAACTCTCGATTATAAAAAAATATCGCACGTCAAACAACGTGCGATATCTGAAGGTATTTGGTTTAGCGTGAAAACCTATCTGTAAAGCTTTAACCGGTCGGCGGCTTTGTACATCGCAAACCCTATGACGCAGGAAAATACAACAGAAAAATAGAATCCGAACAGGCTTCCAATCGCCTTTGCCGGAATATTCCCCATTTGTGGAAGATCGAGCGGCGCAAGTAGCATTGCGAAAAGGCCGCTGACCATTCCCGAGGCGAACAATATACATAAGCCGATCAGCAGTATCTTGACATAGATCACGCCGAGACGTTTGACCGTGTCCAAGCCGACCATCGGATTGATCGTTGCCATAAACGAACGCGAATAGCCCGCAACGGCGCACGCCGCCGGAAAATAGAAAAGTCCCCACAGTAAAGCAAGCAGACCTATGATAACCAACGGAGCTGCGAGTTTTAATATGCTGCTAAACANNCTGCTCGGGCGTGGCCGAATCCTTCGGTTTTGCGACTTCTATCTGAGCCGCACGCGTTTCATCCATCAACTTCTGGATTTCCGCCGAGTTGTCCGGAGCGATAGCGGTTTCATCGCCGTTCGCTGCCTGCGTTTGCCGGTCGATTCGACGTTGATTTTGCTGCTTTACCTTCTCAAGAAGGTCTCGGACCTCTTGCGATTGTTCCATAGTACGGTCGGGCTGATAGTNNTTCCGGGAACGCGTGAAATCTCGCTGTCGAACTTCTTCATCTGCTCGCTCGCCGCGTTAAAGACCAGGTAGACACCAATGACGAGGACCAGTGCAAATGCACCGAAGGAAGATATACAAACTCCGATCCAGAGAAAGAAAGGATGCACGACGTCGTCCCAAATTGAGAAGTCGTCGAAGTTCGGCATAAAGTCCGCGTCGAGCCGCCCCTGCGTGAAATTCTGCACCGTATTTGCGAGCACGCCGAATGTGAGCATGTTCGCAAGCATCACACAGAATATCGATGCCGATATCATGAAAATCCCACCGATCGCCGATGCCGACTGTCCAAGCGTAAAGAACATGTACATCAACGCGCCGAAGATAAGGCTCGGCTTGAACTTGAATGGGTAGGCAACGGCCTGAAAGAAATCAGCGATGCCAAAGCCTTCTTCCATGTGACCGACCGTGATAGACGCACGAGTTTTCGAGTCGGAGACTTGTCCGATCAGCGAGCATAATGCGTCGCAACTCGGACATATTTTTACATTGCCGCCGTACGATTTGGGACAGGCTTTGCAGAAGGTGTTGCGGCACGACCCGCAGACGTAGAATGATGGAGCTTCAGCATGAATGCTGCAGAAATCTCCGCCGACAAGGGACTCGTTATGCAATCTGGTCGATTTGGGTGTGCCTGGCGAGTTCGGCGGTGATGCCGGAACGGGCTGCGACGAATCAAAATCGCTGGCATTCGCGACGACCGGGTTGCTCCCAACTGTCTCGTCCGGTTTGGCCTCCGTGTATGTCTGAACAATCGGCAACGGTTCGCCTTTCGCTTTTGCATTGAAAAACGGTACCAATGCCGGGACTTTGCTGGCTTCGATCCAACGCAAATTTCCCTTTCGAACCTTGTCGCCGGGCAGCAGAGGGCCTTCGCTGATCCAATCCGGCAACTCAGCTAAGACGGCCTCGTAAATCTTGCCGCCAACTTCGACTTGCCAATGTTCTTGTTGATTCTCCACGCCCATAACGAATCGTGCTCATCCGGCGACAAGCTCCGGTTCCGGTTCCATTTCCTCTTGCGGTTCGGCCACAGGTTTGCTGTTATTCGCCATAAATCGAACCACGCCGTTGGCAATCTCGCCGCTCTCGCATCCGCGGATCAGGGCATCGACAACAAGCGGGTCGTAACGCGTGCCGACAAAGCTGCGAATTCGCTCAAGAGCAGCTGGCAAAAGCATTCCTTTTTGATAAGGACGGTCGATGGTCATTGCATCGAAAGTGTCGGCAACCGAAACGATCTTTGCCTGGAGCGGGATTTGCTTGTCCGTTAGACCTTGTGGGTATCCCTCGCCGTTGACCATTTCGTGGTGCATGTACATGCCGGGCAGAAATTCCTTCATCGCTGGGATCTGCGACATGATCTTATATCCCTTTTGCGGATGTGTTTTCATTATCTCGAACTCTTCGTCAGTTAGAGCGGATGGCTTTTTCAGGATCGCATCGTCGACAGCGATCTTTCCGACATCATGTAATAAAGAGCTTATTCGCAGGGTTTCAAGCTCTTCGGCCCCAAGATTCATCTGTCGGCCGATGGCCACTGAAATGCGTGCAACTCTCTCGGAATGGCCGCGAGTATACTTGTCCTTACCGTCGATGGCGGCCGCGAGAGCCTTGACCGTCCCGACGAACAATTCGCGGTTTTCAGTCGCCGCCTTTGCCAGTCGTGCAATGTGCTCTTCGAGCTTGTCGCTCATCGTATTGAACGAGCGTCCGAGCGTTCCGATTTCGGTAATATTTCTTGTCTCAACGCGAGTGGTAAGGTCACCAGCTGCAATCTGCTCCGCCGCTGCGGATAATTTCAATAAAGGCGACGTCAAGGTCCGGGCAGCTATCGAACCGACCAGAAGGGCAAAAAAAGCAAAAACCAGGCTTATCATCCAAGTCTGCCAACGCATTTCGCCGACCGAGGCGAGGGCCTTACGCTCGTCCTGCATTGTGATAACGCCGAAGGTCGTGTGCGAACCAAACCTGACGGTCGAGTAAGCACCGATCATATCGTATGAATTGCCGCCAAATTCAGCGGTAAATGGAACCAGTCCCGATTGGATCTGGCGATTTGATTGCTGCCATTCGTCGACAATCTTTAGATTTGATAGTGATTTTTGCGAACCGACCAACCCTTGATCAGGGTGGAATATTGCACTTCCGTTCTGGTTAACGACAAATATGATTGGAAGCCCGGCGGTCCACAATTCTTGCTCGCTAAGCGAACTTGATCCTACAACACTACGAGCGATTTCCTTGAGCGACACGACAGCGACGATGGACGCGATCGAACGATTATCGACATTGACCTGCGAAACCATCGCCATTACGGATTCGCCACTCGACGCCGTCTTTTTGGGCGGCCCGATAAAAAGANNGTTTCCAGTTCTTGTTTGCCGATTGCTCCCGGCCGGAATAACGACAAAGAATCGGCTCCGACCGGTTTGACGTAGAGAGCCAGCACGTTCGGATCTTTCTTTAATGTTTCGCCAAGCTTCTCTTCAGTTTGAGGTGAGGACAAGATTTCGAGGCTTTTTGACAACTCTAATGCATTCGAGAGGCTTTTTACGAGATCGCCGTATCTCTGCCCGAACATCTCGATCTGGCTTGCCTTTTCCTGTACGAGTTGGATCTGGTAACGATTCTCAACGGCCCGCAGTTCGCTGGCGCTCCGCTCCGACAACGACCAGCCGGTAAGAAGCAGCGGTACCAGTCCGACAAGTAGCAGAGTGAACGTGACAAAATAAACTAAACTTATTTTAGAAGGATGAAGTGGCATTGAAGACGGGACTGCAGAGGACTGCCAAGTAATTCTACGACAATGGAGATGTCAGGTCAACAAAATTTAACACTAAGAAATATTGGTGATCACATAGTCGGGGCCGCAATTGCTTCATCAATATTGGACGAACATCAACGCAGAGAAAAATTTGTGCGCGACAGTATAGAACTTGCCAAAGACCACCCGGAAGCGGCCGCATGGTATGCTAAGTTTAACGCGATTGTGAACGAAATACGCACGACGTGTTAAATAGTAAAAAACGATAAGAGGATGAAATATTAAATGTCATTACATTGGAAAATATTACTTGTAATTCTAAAGGCTAGTGGAATGACTTTTATTGCTGGAACCCTGGGGGTGCTTTTCCTTGATTTTATTTTTTTGATATTTAGCTCGGGGTATGGTCGCCTGAAGTATGCGTCGGCTTTATTTGAAAATATATTTTTCTTCGTCGCATTTTACTTAATTGGTGCAAGTTTTGGGGTTTTGCTTGTTTTAATTGTTCACGGAAGGAATTCCCTTGAAAAATAGTTGAAGGTTCTTGAAAACTCGTTCTGCGGCGGGGCAGGATTTGAGAGGGATCGGGAAGTATCGGCGGCACGTTCGCCGTCAATTAGACTCGTTTTACTATCACCAGCGTAATGTCGTCATTGGCGGGTGCGGTTTGGGTGAAGGCGGAAAGTGCCGACTCGACCTTGTCCCGCATTCCCGCCGCCGAAGCTCGCAAGTTGTTTTGAATTACGGCGCACAACCTTTCCATACCAAATTCTTCATCTTCAAGATTATTTGCTTCGGAAACACCATCGGAGTAGACGACAAGGGACTCGCCGAGATTTAGGACTGTCTCGCCCAACTCAAACTCCGCCGCCGGCATAATTCCCAACGGAAAACCTCCGGACGAAAGCTGCGCGATCGAACCGTCCGCACGTCCGATCAACGGCGGATTATGGCCGGCGTTGATATATTTCAAAACGCCGGTCGCGGGGTCGAGTTCAGCGGCAAACAGCGTGACGAAGCGGTTCGCCGGAGTATTTTCCGCGAGATATTGGTTGACCGAACTGATTGTCTGATCGAGCGAGCTTCTGGCAGAAACCTGGGCGTGAATTGCCGCGTGAACACTCGACATGAGAAGGGCCGCCGCAGTTCCCTTTCCAGAAACGTCACCAAGAGCAATCAGCATCTTGCCGTCGTGCCGTTCAATAAAATCGTAATAATCGCCGCCGATCTCGTAACACGAAAATGAGATGCCCTGAAATTCGTAACCAGGAACAAGTGGCGGACCGGACGGCTGAAAACGCTGTTGAATTTCGGTTGCAAGCTCAAGCTCGTGCTCCATTCGCTCACGTTCGATCCTCGATTCAAGAAGTGTCGCGTTTTCTACACGAATAGACGCGACGGAGGCGAGCGTCGTCAGTATATTCAGATGCTCTTCGGAGAAAGTCGCTTCGTATGTGGGCGAATCGGCGTAGATCAAGCCAAACACGTTTCGTTCATCGACGCTCAACGGTACGGCAAGGACGGACCGGATGCCTGAAAGCGCCATTGTTTGGCTTGCAAATCTCGGATCATGCTGGGCATCGGCTGTCAGGACGGATTTACCGTTCTTGAGAACTTCGTCCATCACTGTCCGGCTGACCCGGACTTCTTCGATTATGTCTTCCTTACCTCGAATACGGGCGACCTTGATTTTCATTGCTCCGGCATTTTCTTCATCGCGAAGCATAATGACACAGCGTTCAGCCGGCACGGCTTCAAAAACAAGTGAAGCGACCTGGTTCAAGGTTTCGTCAAGGCCGCTTGCCGATAGCAGGGCGACGCCTACCTTACTAATAAGTCCGAGAAGTTCGTTGCGCGATGAAAATTGGCCTTTTAGGAGTTCGGTGGTCGGAATCCTTCGATGTTGAAACGAGATCGTCTTAGATGGGTCTAGAGCTTCAGTATGATCGGAGATCAGCGTCGAGCCCGAAACAGCGCTTGCCTTTTGATCGTCAAAAATTATGGTCGTTTCACCGATCTGGATCTCACCGCCCGAGAACAATGGGACCGAGGTCTTGACCGGTGCTCCGTTGTACCGTGTGCCGTTCGCCGAACCGAGATCCTGAAGCCAAAAACTATCGCCTTCTTTACGGACTTCCGCATGTAGGCGCGAAGCAAATGCATCGGGAATGCAGACATCGCTCCGGGCCGAACGCCCGATCGTGGTCCTAAGCCTTGACAGCTGGACGATCTCGGCCGTACGATCCGTGTTTTTGAAAACTAATTGAGGCATAAGAAATCTGAACGGCCACTAACGAATCCGGCGGTCGGCATAAATGACAACCGTTCCGGCTATATAATCATGCAGCGCTCTTCCTTTGCTGCTGAGAACGGAAAGAAGAAATCCGATTCCCAGGCTGCCCATTGTTAAAGCATACCCGAAGGTCTGTCGCAACAATATGGAACCGGTGGATGCAGATCGGCCGTCCAGCTTTACAATGCGCAGTCCCGCGAGCATCTTGCCGATCGTTTGTCCGCTAAAGATCGGCAGAACGACGTTATTTGTAAAACCTACCAGAACCGCGATAAGCCAACCCGTATCATTAAGGCTTCCACCAAGCAGCCGAACACCGTCATTACCCATGTAGCGGCTAAACAGCAAGACAACTACAGGTATTGAGACCAGAACAATATAATCCGTCAAAAGGGCTCCGCAACGTAATAGAAAAGGAGCTTTTACCTTGTGCGGGTCAAAATCAACAACCAATTCGATGTTTCGTGACGGCCGATTCGTGACCCCACCCACAGTTGCACTCATAGTTCTTAAAAATTAGCCGATCACGAAATGNNGACACGGATCTTATCACCCGCCGTCAATACATGCGGCTGATTGGGAACGAGCCGGAATGGGTCATTAACTGACCGCGTAAGTATCGTTCCGTTCGATGATCCGAGGTCCTCAAGCATGAAATTATTGCCCTCGCGCCATATTCTGGCGTGCCGGCGAGAGATCTTTGTTTGCGGATCGTATTTTGACAGATCGACCTCTGGGAAAATATTCGACATCGGATNNCCAGCAGATTATCGTCCTTTTGAAGCGAAAAAGCCGGGGCGGCGAGTTCGCTTGTCCCTTCGATCACAAGTTTTGCGGTCCAGGAACCCTGCGAATAGATCTCCGAATGCACTCCCTGTTGCGCAATCGGCTGTTTTGCTCCACAAAATGCACAGAAAAGGTCAGTGGCGACGATCCGTTGGCCGCAAAAACCGCAAAAAACGCTTTGATTCGCAAGGCTCACCGACGCAGGTATTTCGGTTACGCCATAGGTCACGATACCGTTTTTCAATCTCACGAGATGTTCTTCGAGAACCTCTCGCATTTCCGCGGCTGATTTGAATCGCGAGTCGGCGTTGTATTCGACCGCCTTCATAAGAATTCGCTCGATTTGATCGGAGAGCTGGGGATTTATCTGTCTCGGACGCGGATTCTTTTGAAAATCGAATATCAGCAGCGGGTTGCTTTGCGGATCAGCACCCGTCAGCAAATGAAACATCGTCGAACCGAGACTGTAGATATCCGATCGGGGTTCGACGTTCCCACTGAACAATTCAGGCGGAGCGTAACCCATCGTCCCAACCGCGGTTACACCTTTTTCTTCCCTTTGGCTGATTGACCTCGCAATTCCAAAATCTATAAGCATCGCCCGTCCGGAGTTACCGTCGATCATGATATTCGAAGGCTTTAAATCGCGATAAACTATGGTCGAAGGTTGATTGTGAAGATAATCAAGGACGTCGATTATCTGGATCGCCCATGTAGTGACGCTCTTTTCGTCGATTTTGCCTTCCGGCGCAGATCGAAGCCGGGAAGAAAGGTCGCCGCCCGATATGTACTTCATCACAAGATAGAACCGGCTTTCCTTATCGTCGTAAAAATAATCGTAGATAGTCGGGATTGAAACGTGATCCAACGACGAAAGAATCATCGATTCCCGCTTAAAATCGTTGATCGCCTTTTCCTGCTGTTCCTCCTCGATGTGTGCCTGAACCATTTCCTTTACCGCTCGAAGGACCCCGCCGAGATTGTTATCGCTCGCAAGGTAAACGGCACCCATACCGCCTCCGCCTATCTTACGTACAATCTCATAACGGCCATTAAGAATGGCTCCTTCGCTCAACGGTTTCAGCTTCGCGCTCTTCTTTCCGTCAGTCTCGCCGATACCAATATTATGAGCAGTCGAAGGACGTTTCTCTTGATCGGCGAATGCTTCCGGCCCCCGGAAACCGGCTTCAGCTCCTGGATCAGCCGAAAGACCTTCTTCAGGCTGGATCCTTGTGTTGGTCTCATCCGGCAGGCTGGGTGGCCTGTTCTCCATTATTCTCACCGAATCAAAGGTCGAGCTTGACGAATAGCTGTCAGGAGATTCGAATTCTTCCAAAGGTTTGGCAATCCCTTCAAAATTCTCCGGAAGCCGTGCTTCAAAGAGGTCACCGCTCGGCTCAGTCGAGCCGTCATCTACTGTCGATCTGTGGGTAATTTCTTTTTCGTCAGATCTGACGGAAACAGCGCCAGCTTCTTCAAGTTTGCTAATTTGCGGCTCCGCGATATCATCAACGGGTTGCGATTTGCTGGCAACGCTTGCAGGAGCGTCTGACTCGGCACTCAACAATGCCGCTTCGGCATCGGCGGCTTCCTTATTTTCGATCGAAGGATCGGGATGATACGCGAATTGGTCGACAACATCTGAAGATATTGTGTCTTTGACCACACCCGCCTGCGTCTCGGGAGAAGGCTTGTCAACATCAGCATCCGACGCCGGCGCGGTGCTCTCAGTCCCCTTACGACGCAGGTTAAACTCAGACGTCGATGAGGCAGCGAGATTATCGACTGTTTTCGAAGCACCGCTCAATATAGCCGGTGCCGGAATGTCATCTATAGAAAGCTCGCCAGCTATTGCGTCCGGTTTCTGAGCCTCCTGCGAAGTACCTTCAGCGGCAGGAAGCGGTTCACTGACCGACCCCGTACCAATCGAGCCTTCATCCGCGACCCTTGCATCCGTCTTGACAGGCGCGGGCTCTTGTATTGACGGGCTATGGGATTCAGGCGATTTCGCGGCTTTTGCGAGCACATCTACTTCGGGTTGCGGAATCATTATGGTACTCGCCATTGAGTCGTCAATTTGCTCGTCAACAAGAGCCACCGGCTCCAAACTGATTCCACAAAAAGGGCAAAAGACATCATTTTCCGCGACATCCGAGCCGCATTCGTGACACGTCATTGTTTTATCTTATACTCAATGTGCTTCGACGACTCGTGTTATTTGTTTACACGAAATCTTAGAAATGTCTTACCGACAATTATCTCGTCACCTTCAGCCAAAACTTGCGGAGNNGGTTAGTTGAACCCAAATCCTCGATCATATGGACATTCCCACGATATGTGATCCTGGCGTGCCGCCTCGAGACTTTTGCGTCCTGGTCGTGAACATCGAGATCGATATCGGGAAATATTCCATTGTCCGCGTCCCATCTGCCGATGTAAGACTCTTCGGCCGATAAGTGAAACTCCGTATCGACCGATTCGCCTCGTTCGATGATTAATCTTGCGTGAGATCTTCTATTATTTTTCGATTCGAAAGATTCCGCCGAGTCTTCAATCTCAACGGGTTTTTCAACGAGTGGAGGTATGCCCACTGACGTAACTTGGGCGGGCCGCGAAACGGGCGCTCCCGATATAACCGGACGAACCTCGAAGTCACCAGTGCCGTTTACATCACTTCCAGATTTTACGGATGCTGGAAGCTGGGCCCCGCACTCATCGCAGTAACGCGAAGCATCGAGATTCCCAGTTCCGCAAGATTGGCATCTTTTCATCTATTCTGTTCCACGCTGCGACCAAGTAAACTACGAAACGAAAACACAACAGGGCATTTTTATTTTACCCCTTTATTCAATTATCGTAAATCCTAAGCCGAAGGTTGCCAAACGTCAAACCGATAGGCTATATCTGCTTCGGTTAGTTCGATCTATTGTCCGTACACTTTTTTTGAAACTCTCAAAAGAATACTGTCGTAATAACGGCTTGACGCTTTATTTTTGTTCGATTTGCAGACACTCTTGCGATCACTGAAGAAAATACAGGTTAATAGGGGATAAAGTAACATGGCATTAAGCCGTAAGAAGAAGATCATTATCGGATCAGCGATTGCCGTGGTTTTGTTGATCGTAGTTATTGGCAGCATATTCGCAACTCGCAAAGACACGCCGGAAGTCACGGTTGTAAAGGTTGAAACGCGTCCGGAATTGCGGTCGACGGTTACGTCGTCCGGCGAGGTTCGTCCGATCCAGTTCGTGAATCTGACAAGTGAGGTTCAAGGAAAAATCGAAGAGATCACCAAGAAAGAAGGCGATCCGGTCGAAAAGGGCGAAATCCTCGTTCGACTCGATCCTGACCAGCTTGAATCGAACGCCCAGGCTCAATTGGCGGCATATCAAACGGCACAGGACGACGTACGTTCATCGCAATCACAGGTATCCGGCGCCCAGAATAATTTGTCCCAAGCCCAACAGGCTTTGAACGTAGCCCAAGTTGCGGTTGACAACGCACGGCAAGGAGTCATAACGGCGCAAACGGAAGTCGATCGGGCACAAGTGGAGGTCAATGCCGCCGAACGTGAATTCCGCCGTAACGAGCAACTTCTTGAAAGCGGCGTTATTTCGAAACAAGATTTCGATTCCGCGAAGGACCGTGTGGAAAATGCGAGGGTTGGGCTTAGCACGGCGAAGGCGCGTCTTGAATCACAACGATTACAGATCAAGGATGCACAGGCCCGTGTCAGCCAGCAGCAGGTTGCGGTCAAGGACGCCCGGCGTGCCGTTGACACCGCAAGTATCAATGTCAGCTCAAGCCAGTCTCGGGCAAACCAGCAATCCGCCGTGCTCCGCGGACAAAACAACCAGCGCGACAAGACGGTGGTTGTCGCCCCGATCAACGGCGTGATCGCCGAGATACCGTCGAAAGTGGGTACCTTCGCGGTCGCCGGCCTGTCGACAACGGCGCTTATGACAATCGCGGATATGTCGTCGATTAATGTCGAAGTTAAAGTGGACGAAACCGAAATCGACAAGGTTGAGGTCGGGCAAAAGGCGAAAATAAAAGTAGATGCGTTCGGCGATAAGGAAATCGAGGGCGAGGTTTTGCAAAAAACTCCTCTTGCCGTCGGCAAATCGCAAACCAGCNNAAAGAATTCCGGGTTGTCATTCACCTTGTAAATCTTACAGAAGAGATACATAAGGGCCTTAGGCCGGGCATGAGCGCGACCGCCGTGATCACGACCAAAACGGTACAGAATGCTGTTGCTGTCCCGTTGCAGGCCGTCATCGAGAAAAAACCGGAAGACACATCTGAATCGCCGACACCGCCAAATGGCATTCAGCCTTCGGACAAGCCGAAACCGATCAAGGGCGTTTATGTTCTTGAAAGCAATAAGGCAAAATTTAAACCTGTCGAAACCGGAATTACCGGTGAATCGGATATTCAAATTACCTCGGGACTGTCCGATGGCGAGGAAGTGATTACCGGTCCCAGCCGTATCCTAAACACGCTAAAAGAAGACACCGTTGTCAAAAAGCAGGTGAAAAAGGAAGGCGAAACACCGAAACCTTAAGTTTGCAAAAGTCGATGTACAGATTCATGGAAAATGAAAACGGCGAGCCTGGAGCGACCTCAAACGGGGCCCAATCGAGTGGCAAAACACTGATCTCGATGCACAACATCTGGAAAACGTACCAGATGGGTGTCGAAGAGCTGCATGCCCTGCGAGATGTCTCCTTTCAAGTCGAGAAGGGTGAATATCTGGCGATTATCGGCCCCTCCGGGTCTGGCAAGTCAACTCTGATGAATTTGATCGGCTGTCTTGATTCTCCTACGAAAGGGGAGTATTGGATCAACGGAAACCTTGTTTCAGACATGACGGACGATGAGTTGGCCCGGATACGAAACAAGGAGATCGGGTTTGTGTTTCAGACCTTCAATCTCCTCGCTCGAGCGACCGCTCTGCATAATGTTGAGCTTCCGCTAATATATGCGGGAATGAGAGCCGGCGAAAGGAACGAAAAGGCCCAGGCGGCGTTGGCATCGGTTGAGCTCGGTGACCGTGTGACCCATAAGCCCAACGAGCTTTCCGGCGGACAGCGCCAGCGTGTCGCAATTGCTCGGGCCCTCGTAAATCACCCGTCGATCCTTCTCGCGGACGAACCGACCGGTGCCCTCGATTCAAAGACGAGCGTCGAAATCATGGCCTTATTTGAAAAGCTCCACGCCGAGGGAAATACGATCATCGTCGTAACCCACGAACATGATGTCGCGGCACGGGCTCATCGGATCCTAACGATCCGCGACGGGCAAATCGAAAAGGACGAAAAGATAAGATAATGGAGCAACTGCCGGCTCACGTATCGAACGTCTTTTTGATCACGACCTTCCTAACAGTCGGCATTTTCCTTTACGCAGTTCGAAGCACCGGTTTCAATTCGAAACCGGCAAAGTTCCTCATTTTCCTGGTCCCGTTTTGGTTGATCTTCCAGGCCGTCGTCTCGATAAGCGGTTTCTTTCAGAATACCGAAGCGGTACCGCCAAGGATCTTTCTTTTCGGCGCCGGGCCTGCTCTATTACTGATCGCAATTTACTTTTCGTTTGCCCGCGGCAATTTTATTGGAGCCTTGCCGCTAAGAATTCTCACGATAATCCACGTCATCAGAATTCCGGTCGAGCTGACACTCTCATGGCTTTACGATGGAGGCATGGTGCCACGGATTATGACATTTCATGGCACGAACTTCGATATTCTTTCGGGACTGACCGCTCCGATTATCTTCTTTCTTGCGTTCCGCAGCGGTAAAGTTAATAAACCGCTGCTGGCCGTCTGGAATATTGCGGCCCTGGGCCTCGTTTTCAACATCGTCATCACCGCCGTGCTTTGCATTCCTTCGCCGATTCAGCAACTCGCATTCGATCAACCAAATCGAGCAGTATTGTATTTCCCATACATATGGCTTCCGACCGTTGTTGTTCCCATAGTTTTCTTCTGCCATTTTGCATCGCTTTACAAACTCGCAACCGGCAACACCAGGTGAACCTTTCCCGGCGGCTTGCGTAATACCTCAAGGATTTCTAACATCCGAGAAGCGATGGATTTTGCCGAGACCCTAAAACTAGCCTTATCCGCGATCTGGGCCCACAAACTGCGGTCCTTCCTGACGCTGCTGGGAATGATCATTGGAGTTACCGCGTTTATGGTTGTCCTGTCGATCCTTCAGGGCTTTAACGTCTATGTTGACGAAAAGATCGCTGGAATCGGCTCGAATTCATTCACCGTTCGCAGATTTAGCTTTGACGATTTCAAAGATACTGACACGATAGCCGCTGCCCAGCGTCGCAATAAGGAGCTGTCTTTCGATGAGCTTGATTTTCTTCGCGAGCACGCCCAACTGATCGATAAGATCGGGGCAAAATCAGGAGGCGGCCCGGTTGAGATAAAACGCGACAATGAATCGTTGCAAGACGTTTCCGTTTCCGGCGTAGAACCCGTCATCGCCCAAATCGAAAAGACCGATATTGCTGATGGGAGGTTTTTTTCCGAAACCGAGAATAACAATTCGATGCGTGTTGTTTTTGTTGGCATGGATGTGGCTAACAAACTCTTTCCGCAAGGCGATGCCCTTGGCGGCGAGATCACGATCAGAGGAATTCCGTACAAGATTATTGGGATTCAGACGGCCAAGGGCACCGTCTTCGGCCAGCCGCAGGACAGTTTTGTTCAGTTGCCGTTGAAGACTTACGGTCTTGCGTTCGGTGGCCTTACGCGAGGCCGCGCCCCATATTTCGAAGCATCCGCCAGGTCCGACAAAGTTTTCAAGGATGCGGTCGAAGAAGCTCGCACGCTGATGCGGATCAAGCGCAAGCTTGATTTCGGCGAAAAAGATAACTTCGGCATCTTAACGCCCGACGCGATCTCGGGACTCAAAGACAGTATTTTCGGTACGACTTTTATCGTCATCTTGCTCGTTCCGACAATCGCCCTAGTTGTCGGTGCGATAGTGATAATGAACATTATGCTCGTTGCCGTAACGGAGCGAACACGGGAAATTGGCATCAGAAAAAGTTTGGGCGCCCGTGAAGCGGATATTCTAAAGCAATTTCTTTACGAATCGGCAACGCTGGCGACGATCGGCGGGATTATCGGGTTGATCCTCGCGAAACTGATCGGCTTTATTGTCACTTCGTTTCTTTTGCCAACTGTTATTCCCTGGTATGCAGCGGTTATTGCTATCGGTGTTTGCGCGATTGTTGGAATTGTTGCGGGACTATATCCGGCTTGGAAGGCCGCGCGGCTTGATCCGATCGAGGCACTCCGGGCCGAGTAGCGGTTTGGAATTAGACTTTCCGAGTGATTATGAGACTTCTGACCGGTCCATTTTACGAAAACTTTAAGATGGCTTTTGACACCATCAAAGGCCACAAACTACGCTCGTTTTTAACGATTTTCGGCGTGGTTGTCGGTGTTATTGTCGTGATGCTCATGTCCTCGGTAATCAGCGGAATTAAGGTCAAGGTTGAAAAAGAGGTTGAATCGTTCGGCACGCGCTCAATCTTTCTGTACAAATTCGACATCGGGTTCCACGTAGGGCGGCGCTCGCAAGAAGAGCGTATGCGGAAGCCACTGACCGTTGGCGATGCCGAGGCGATTAAAAATCTCTCGTCGATTGAAACCGCGGTTCCTTTCCTTGATGTTTCCAACAACTTTTTCGGGCAAAAAGTCATGGTGACCGGCAAAAACGGTAAGACGTCGTCCGCCGTCAATCTGAACGGCACCTTGCCTGAGATCGAGAAAACCACGAGCGAGGTTTTGCTTGACGGACGCTGGTTTTCCCAATCGGAAAGTGATGAGAAGGCGAACGTTTGTCTTATTGGCTCCTCCGTGGTCGAGAGCTATTTTCCTTTTGATAATCCTATCGGCGAGACGCTCGATATCGGTGGAACGGAATTTCGCGTGATAGGAACGCTCGAAAAACGCGAACAGCTTTTNNTCGGCGGCGGCGGCGGAAACAATGACCAAAGCAATGTCGTTTATATGCCGATGGGCGCCGCTTTAAAACTCAAACCCAACGCGGACGATCTCTTTATACTTGCCGTTGCAAACGAAGGGATGCTTGAAAAAGCAAAAGACGACGTGCAGGACTTACTGCGCGTCCGCCGCGAGGTGCCGTTCGGCAAGCCGAACAATTTTGCTATGGAAACCGCCGCCAGCTTGATCGAGCAATTCAATTCGATTACGTGGATGATCGTGCTTTTTATGTTCGTCATTTCGTCGGTCGGCCTGATGATCGGCGGTATCGGCGTCATGAACATTATGCTCGTGTCCGTGACTGAACGGACACGCGAGATCGGCATTCGAAAGGCTATCGGAGCAAAGCAGAGAGATATTCTTTTACAGTTTTTGATCGAAGCCGCGATGTTGACAGGTTTCGGTGGTCTCTTGGGCTTGCTGATCGGGTGGCTCCTGACATTTCTCGTCAAGTTGATTATGCCTTCCTATGTACCGCTCTGGGCTCCGGTTGTCGGTTTTTGTGCAAGTGTATTGATCGGGCTATTTTTCGGGCTCTATCCCGCCTGGAAAGCAGCCCGACTCGATCCGATCGAATCGCTTCGATACGAATAATTGGCGTCGAGGTATTGGTCCCAAGTCTACGGGATGCTTCTCGCTTAGGAAAATCCAGTTAAACCAATTAAAGACTTTTTCTAATGCGAACGCTTTTCCTGGAAATTACGGTGAAGGCGCTTTTCAACTCCGCCTCATGCATGCGTATCGCAGCGATAACGATTTCTACTCGTTCAATAAGCGGTAAATCGTATAGACGAAGGAAAACGACTCCGCGAGATTCGAATCCGTGCCTGAAAATTAGTTCCCCGAAATCCTTGTCATTTGTAATGACTATTGCATCTTGATCGATCGCCATGGCAAGAATCTCAACGTCGTCAATACCTGCATCGTATTCATCTAGAAATAGGACTTCGTGGCCTTCGTCTCGTAGTCGAGCAACAAATTGCGGCTCAAAGTTCTCGTCTGCCAAAAATTTCATGCCGCTTCTTGAACTAGCGGGTAAATGAAATCGGCATCCAACGACTGCGCGGCAAATTCAAGGCATGCGAGAACCTGAACACGGGTAAGACGCGGGTGCTGCGAAAGAATGTCTTCGATGCTTTCTCCGGCGGCAAGCTTTTGCAGGATCATTTCGACCTTGATGCGTGTTCCCTTTATCACGGGTTTACCGAGCATTATTTTCGGATTTGATTCAATCAGGTTTTCCATTTTTCTAAATTACTACAAGTTTCAGAAACGGCAAAGAATATCTCAACTCCACACCGAACCGTTTTAGATTCGGCTCGTAATTCTAACTCCAGTTTTGACTAGCTAACTTACTTAATGGATTTCCGGTATATGTCCATTGAAACGGTTTTGCTCTTAGTTTGGGATAACACACACCATCGTATATGTTTCAAGTAATTATTACACTAGTTAACCCGGGAAGACTAGGTCTGGTTTCCCGAGAAAATAGCCCCTATTATTCGGAAAAGCGTTCCTATAATCGCGAAGATTATCACGATGCCCCAGGCGGAACCGGACGAAAGTTTATTGGTTATTCGCAACCCGATCGCGGCGAGGATCCATCCCCAAATAAAAAAGATGTCCAACGTTCCAAGAACCGTTGCAAGAACCGGTTGCGCCGTGCCGTCAATGAAAAAGCTCGGATTTGCGTTAAGGAGTCCGCGCTGGCTTGCCGCAACATCGATTTCATCCACCGACTTTATTGCCATGACAATAAAGCTGCCGATCATCCCAATTACTGTTGGTGGAATTGACGAATAAACCCAAACCGACAGTCCATGAAGAAAGCCGCCAGTTCCACCAAAAGCTTTCCCACCAAGAAAATAAAGTAAGCCGCCAATCAGTAGCGAAATAAATACAAAGACAGGAAGAAGGTAGCGTACGACGGTCTGTATTGTCATCTGCAAATCCACCGCCTTGGATTTATCGGCGTTAGACATCGACTGCGTCTGGGCATTTTTGTCCAACTGCTCCATGACGACACGCCGCATTCCCGCGTCACCGACCTTATAATACAAACCGAATCCGTATGCGGTGACAAGCAGTGCGATTATCACCGAACCCACAATGAACCGCGGCTTGCGTTTCAGGTCGTCAAAGGTTCGTCCGGGTTCGAAAAAAATCCCCGTAATCGTTGATATTTCCGACATTTGCGGCGGATCGTAATAAGGCTTGCTTTGCGCGTCTGCTGAGCTCATTTCCGACATTGTTAATTACTCCTTTCTAAAAAGTTAAATTACCGTCCGAAACCTACCAATTACAAGTATCAAAATTCAATTCTTGATTCAGTTTCTATTACGAATAAATTTCAGTTATGGTTCAGGTTTATGCATTCGCAAGCACAGCACCCACCTCGCCAATTCTAATACACGCCGCGAAATGCCCACCGGATATTTCGCGCAATTCAGGTTCGACATCGCTGCAAGCATCAATCGCAATCGGGCATCGCGTCCTGAACCGGCATCCCGACGGTGGATTGATCGGCGTAGGAACGTCGCCCTTCAAAACGATCCGCTCGCGCTTTCGTTTCGGGTCAGGCACCGGAATAGCCGAAAGCAGTGCCTGCGTGTACGGGTGCAGCGGCTTTTCGTATAAATCAACCGAATCCGCAATTTCAACGATCTTCCCAAGATACATTACCGCGACTCGATTCGATATGTGCTCGACTATCGCCAGGCCGTGCGAGATGAAAAGGTAGGTTAGCCCAAATTCCGCTTGCAGTTCCTGCAAAAGATTGACGACCTGGGCCTGAACGGAAACATCCAGAGCGGAAACCGGCTCATCACAAATAATTAACTTCGGATTTAACGCCAATGCCCTTGCGATGCCGATACGCTGCCGCTGNNCCGGAAAATTCGTGCGGATAACGGGACATATATTTCGGATCGAGCCCAACCTTTGTCAGCAGGTCCGCAACGCGTTCCTTTTGCTCCAGTCTATTTGCGATTCCGTGGATCTTGAGCGGTTCGGAAACTATCGACAGAATGCTCATTCGCGGATTAAGGCTTGCATACGGGTCCTGAAAAATGATCTGCAT
>DLHV01000032.1:19500-20590 GCA_002483395.1 Chloracidobacterium sp. UBA7659
CAGCCCGATTCGCCGACCAGGCCAAGCGTCTCGCCGGCCACGATCTCGAATGAGATATCATCGACCGCCCGAAGCACATCATCGCTGTTTTCCACAGAAAAATACTTCACCAGGCTCTTGACCTTAACGAGATGCTCTTTTTGAGTTTTTATCGCGGCGTCCATTTCAAAACACGATGTCCTTTTCGGCTGACGGTGTCTCAAGTCGTTCACCTTTTGTACACATTGAGGGGCGTGTTCCTGGTGTTCCACGTGTTCCAGGCTGTTCCGCTCGCGGTGGAACAGGAACATTTGCTCGACCTGCTCCAACGCTCAGGTGGATAGCGCGGAGCAGATTTGTCGCCGGACAACAACGGCATTACGAAACTGCCGTCATGGTCTTGTTTCGCTCGACCGTAGACATCAGATCGTGATCATACAACACGCACCGGACCCTAACGCCGTTCTCCAATTCGTATAAAGGAATTTCGCCATGCGTGCAAACGTCCATACGAAAAGAACATCGCGGTGCAAAATGACAGCCCGGCGGTAATTCGGTCGGGCTCGGTACAACTCCTTCAATGGTCTGCAGCCTCGTCGCCTTTGCAATTTCCGGCACTGAAAGCTTTGGAACCGAACTCAGCAGTCCTTGTGTATAAGGGTGCCTCGGCTCTTCAAATATCGCTTCAACGCCGGATTCCTCGACGATCTTCCCGGTATACATCACACAAACACGATCGGCGGTTTCGGCGACAACGCCAAGGTCATGTGTGATAAGCAAAACCGCGAGCTTCCGGGTCTTTCGTAATTCATCGAGAAGCTCGAGGATCTGCGCCTGAATGGTAACATCGAGTGCCGTGGTTGGTTCGTCGGCGATCAATAATTCGGGATTGCATGCAAGGGCCATCGCGATCATCACNNCCGCCGGAGAGTTGATGCGGGTAGTCGGCGGCACGGCGCTCGGCACCGGGGATCGATACTTCTTTCATTGCATCGATCGCGGCGGCCCACGCTGCTTTTTTGTCCAGATTTCGATGCAGTCGCAAAGCTTCCGCGATCTGTTCGCCAACAGTAAAGACTGGATTTAGCGATGTCATCGGGTCCTGAAAGAT
>DLHV01000243.1:0-3876 GCA_002483395.1 Chloracidobacterium sp. UBA7659
GGCGGGTAAAGCCCGCGACGCTGAAGCAGATCGGCACGATTAAGCCCGGCCGCCTTTACGCGAACCAGGACCTGCAACCCTGTTGGCTTTGGAGGGTCGGGAACTTCTCTGATCGCAAGATTCTCCGGCCCGCCGAATGTTTTTATGTAAACCGCTTTCACAAAAATCCGTTGCAGGTTTCAGGTTCCATATTTCTGGATTATTTGAAACCTTAAACATGGAACTTGAAACCTGAAACTACTTCCTCAATCTCGCCTCAACGTTGTTCGCCTTTAACGAATTGCCCGTCGCACGCTGAAGATCGGAGATAGCCTTATTAAGCTCTGTCTGGGCACGGAGTTCGTTGCTGCGCGCGGTCGTTAGGGCGGTTTGCCGGTCGAGCACTTTATAGATGTCGGACTGACCAGAGTCGAGCTTTCGCTGTTCCGAGTCGTACTGTTTTACCGAATTTTCACGGGCGATTGCGGCTGCCCGCAGGCGGGCTTCGGCGGTCCTCAGGGCCTGCAGAGCATTTCGCACATCGACCTGTATATTCTGTTCAAGCTGTTCACGCTGCGTCACAAGCCGTTCGCCCTCGACAAGCGATCGTCCATACTGCGCCCGTGAAGTCTTGTCGCCGAAAAGCGGCAGATTGAACTGCACACCCACCCTAAATATTGGGTACTTGTTCGCGAAAATTCCGCTATACGGATTGCCGGTCAACGCTGCGAGATTTGCTTGTTGCTGTTGGCACGCGGGCGATGTCGGATCGGTCTGGCACGGAAGTGGGAATGGAGTGCTGAAGTTCGGATTCTGCGTTCCGCCGATGCCTGAGGAACTGTAACTCGCAACCAGATCGATCTGCGGCTTTTTCAGTTCCTTGAAATATCGCTGATCCAACACATTGATGTCTTTCTGTGCCTGATTTATCTCAAGCTCGGGCCGGTTTTGCATAGCCGCGTCAAGGGCCTGAGCCAGCGTGGTGATCGGCGTCTCAAGATCGACCGAATCGACCGGCGTGACGGATTTGCCCCACAGAGCGTCGTTCCTGTTCTGTGAGATCATATTCTTCAGGTTATTTTCGGCGACCCCTACGGCATTCAACGCGTCGTAAACCGATTGCTCAAAGTTCGCGACCTGTGTTTCGGCGGCTAGAATGTCTATCGGCGCAAGCTGACCTTCGTTCACCAGCCTGCGGTTGTGTTCGAGCTGGTCCTTCGCGTCTTTTACGCCGTCACGCTGAACCTGCAGGTTCCGTAACGCGTATGTCAGGTCCCAATAGGCCCGCTGGACATTTGCGATTATATCGATGGTTCGCTGGCGAAATTGCGTGTCGGTCAGCGACAGATTACGTTTGGCTATTTCGATTGCCCTCCGAGGCTGGTCGAATCTGCGTCCTCGAAAGAGCGGCTGCGTCACGCTGAACGACAGGCTTGAGTTTAGCTGTGGACTCAATATCGAGATCGGGTTATTGGTCGTCACACGCTGATTGTTGAAGTTCGCGTTCAAAACAGTTCCGAATCTTGGAACGTAGCCCTGAATTCCGGCGTTCCCGATAAATGATCCCTGCGTCGTTTTTTGGTTCGAACTGAATATGCTTACATTCGGTACTGTCGACCGTTCGTAATACGACTGACCCGTAAAGTGCGGCTCGTAGGCGCCGCGAGCGGCTTTCAGATCGAATTCAGCGATCTTGACGTTTTTGCGCGTCACCTCGATGTCCTTATTGTTCTCGAGCGCAAGTGTGATAGCCTCGGCCAGCGTTAATGGCTTTTGGTCGGTCATATTGACACCGACGCGCCCCAAATCGGGCATACTTCGATCGTCAGAACGATAATTGGGATCGATCGCCGGCACGCCCTGAAGTCTTTCGGGCGCGACATTCTGTTTATCGTCAACGACCCGAGCCGGAGACGGAGTTGGCGTCGGATTCTGTGAGAAACCAAAGCCGACACCGATGATGAGTGCGAATAAAAATGCTATAAAAAATCGCAAAAACATATATTAATACCTGCGGCAACTTACCTCGCCGCGTCTTGTTCCACCCGTTTCACCTGTTCTATGTACTCCACCGTTCCTGGAACGGAACACTCACCAGTACCTATTGCTTGCCGAACACCGAGCTCGTTGCCGCTGCGAACCGGCGTCTGAGACCGCCGAACAGCCATTCCGAAAATCTGTTCACATATTGGAACAAGCGCATCTCGCTTAGATCGTCGAAGATCGAATAGAATGTCGGAACCGCGAGCAGCGTCAGCAGCAAGCAGAGCGACTGTCCGCCGACCACAAGCACGCCGATGGAGCGGTTCGTTCCCGATCCGGCACCGGTCGAAACGACCAGCGGGATCATGCCGGCAACAAGCGCGATCGTCGTCATCAGAATCGGCCGCAGACGATCGCGATTAGCCTGAATAATTGCCTCGTAGCGGTTCATGCCACGCGAGCGAAGCGTATTTGTGTGATCTATCTGCAAAATCGCGTTCTTTTTAACCACGCCGAAGAGCAGCAACAAACCTAACCCTGAAAAAATATTCACCGTTTGTCCCGCAACCAAAAGGCTGAAAATACCGAACGGTATCGAAAGCGGCAGTGTGAGCAGGATCGTCACGGGGTGGATAAACGACTCGAATTGCGCCGCGAGCACGATGTACATAAAGACGAACGAAAGCATGAAAGCCAGAAGAAAGTAAAAGCCCGCCTTGCCCATTTCCTTTGACTGTCCGACATACCCTGTGCGGTAGCCCGCCGGTAAATTCAAATCCTTTACAAACTTGTCAATTTCGGCTGTGATACTCGCCGCCGATCCTCCGGGCCGAGTATTCGCAAGTAGCGTTACCTGGCGTTGACGATTCAATCTGTCCACGGAACTCGGGCCAGTTCCTTCCGAAACTTTTATTACACGGTCGAGCGTAACCCAGCCGACCTTTGACGACGGAACGATCAGGCGTTTCAGCCCATCTACGTCCGTTCGGAAATTATTTATCGCCCGGACGCGGACTTCATACTGCTCCGTTCCCTCATTGAAGGTTGTCGCTTCCTGTCCGGCCACGAGTGTGTTCAGCGCCTGCGAAACATCGCCGACGCGGACGCCGAGATCAGCCGCCATATTGCGGTCTACCGTTAGTTGTACCTCAGGCTTTCCGCTGATCAAAGTCGAATCGACATCCACCGCGTCCGGGATCGTTTTCATTTTCTCGATAATCTTGGCCGAAAATTCTTCGAGTTTTTTCAGGTCGGGACCGCCTATCAGAAACTGGACGTTTGCGTTGCGGAAACCGCCGCCCGTGAATGCCGCCACCTGTTGAACCGCCGTTCGCAATTCTTCCGGGTGATATTCAGGCTTTTTCAAAAGCTCGCGGGCGTCGGCCATCATCATCTCCTGCGATTTCGACCGGTCGTGAATGTCGGCTAATTTGACATAGATAGCTCCGTTATTGACAATTTGCTGCTGGGTGCCGCCAATGGTGACGAGCGTATCCGTTACACCGGGCATTTTGCGAATGTCTGTGGCAATTCGCTCGAGAAGCTGCGACGTAGCGCCGAGGCTGTATCCTTCGGGCGCCCGGACGGAAACTTCAAACTGGGATTGGTCGTCCACCGGCAGGAAGTTTTTTCCAACGCCGCTCCATCCGGTTCCCGGAACACCCATAAAAAGGGGAAAAATACTCGCGAAAACAAATATGCACAGCACAACAATCACCCAACGGTGGGCAATTGAGAACCGCAGCATCAAGGTATAAATCGAAAGAACGTGACGAAACCAGCCGGCATCCCTCGACAAATGCTCCTCGGATTGCGGTTCCCGACCTTGCCCGGTTTCCATCAGCTCGTCGTCTAAAATATCGGACTCTCGAAGCTCGGCTTTTTTCTTTATTTTGCGTCTAATAAGCCTTGCCG
>DLHV01000243.1:3923-8886 GCA_002483395.1 Chloracidobacterium sp. UBA7659
ATGCCCTGCATAAAGCCGATCGGCACAAAAACAGCCATCAGTGAAAGGGTAGTGGCGAGGACGGCAAGACCGATCTCACGCGTGCCCTCGATCGCCGCCTCAAAAGGATCCATGCCTTTTTCTTCGATAAATCGGAAGATGTTTTCGAGAACAACTATGGCGTCANNGTTCAGTGTGTACCCCATCGCATATACCAAAGCAAATGTCGAGATGATAGAGGTCGGGATAGCCAAAGCCGCAATAAAGGTTGAACGAAAACTCCACAGAAATAAGAATACGACGATCGAAGCGAGGATCGATCCGAGTACAAGGTGCTCTTCTATCGCGCTCAAAGAATTTTCGATGAAGATGGAATTGTCGCCGACAATCCGGATCTGAAAGCCTTTCGGCAGCGTAGGTTCGATCTCTTTTAGGCGGTCCTTGATGTCATGAGCAACCTGGACCGTGTTTTGCCCCGACTGCTTTGCGACGATCAATGTTACGGCCGGCTGGCCGTTTAGACGGGCTTCGGTACGCAGTTCTTCCGCGCCGTCTTCCGCATAGCCAAGATCTTTGACTTTGACCTGATAATCCCCACGGGTTGCGACAACGACGTTATTGAATTGATCCGGCTTTTGAATTTTTCCAAGCGTGCGCACGCTCGCTTCTGTCTGTCCTTCGTCGATCCGGCCGCTTGGAAATTCCTGATTTTGGATCTTTAAAGCGTTAGAAACCTCGGCCGGCGTTACATTATACGAACGCAGTTTGTCCGGGTCCACCCAAATATTGATCTGGCGCTCGCGGCCTCCGACCATCGTGACTTGGCCCACACCGCTAACCGATTCGACGCGCTCTTTGATCTTATTCTTGGCAATCTCCGTGACCTCGCGTAAGGCGGCGGGAGCCGAAACAACGATGCGCAAAACAGGCGCCGCGTCAGAGTCGAGTTTCTGCACCATCGGCTGCTTGGCCGTTTCAGGCAGATTCGGAATGGCGGTTTGAACGCGATTCTCGACCTCCTGGGCGGCTACGTTTACGTCCTTTTCCAGCACAAACTGGACGAAAACCTGCGAAACACCCTCGACCGAGGTGGAACGAAGCTCGTCAATCCCGCTCACCGTATTTACGGCTTCCTCGATTTTCTCGGTGATCTCCGTTTCAATTTCCTGCGGTGACGATCCGGGGTTTGCGACCGTGACGGTGATCGTTGGGAAATCGACCTTTGGAAACAGATCGACGCCCAAGCGCGAAAACGAAAATGCACCGACGACAACCAGCGAAAGGACCAGCATCGTCGCAAAAACCGGACGCTTAACACATATTTCAGCTAACCACTGCATAACTTTTTAGTCCAAAGTCAAAAGTCCAAAGCCCAAAGCCGGCTTGGACTCCGATTTACTGCTGTACCTTAATTCCGTCCGTGACGGCATTAAGATCGCTGACAACGACCGAATCGCCCTCGATAACCCCTTGTTTTATCTGGATCATGTCATTTTCCAGCAGGCCAAGCTGGACGATCTGTTCGCGTGCCGCTCCGTCTTTGACAACGAAAACCGAGTTAGTATCTCCAACGGTCTTGACGGCTTTGACCGGAATCATTACCGCCGGTTCCGGCTTCGACTGGGTTACCCGAACCGTTGCAAACTGGCCAGGCTTCAGAAGGCCTTCTGAGTTTTGGACCTCGGCCTCTACAATCAGAGTTCTCGCCGTTGTGCTCACGCTTGGGGATATCCGCGCGATAGTTCCGGCAAAGCTGCGATCGGGATACGCCGCTGTTTGAAGCGAGATGCCCTGGCCGGTCGCGATCTTTCCGATCGACTGCTCAGGGACGTCGATCTTCAAACGCAGCGTCGATGTCCGAACGATCGTTGCAATCTTGGAATTAGGCGTGTTCGGTGAAATGTATTCACCGACATCCGCTATCTTGTCTGATACATATCCGCTTATTGGTGCTCGAATAACTGTATCCGTTACGGCTTTCTGTGCTTGAGCGACCTGTGCTTCAAGTGTGGCGATTGCCGCCTTTGCACTTGCAGCCGCGGCGCGTGCGGTATCTACTCCGGCCTGAGCCGTGTTGATCGCCCGAATTGCAACGGCCGCATTAGAGCGGGCTTCGTCGAGCTGGCCGATCAGCGCATCACGCTGGGATTTACGCTGGTCGTACGCTGATTTTGAAACGTCTCCGGTTTCAAGCAGTTTCTCGGTTCTTCGCAGTTCTTTTTCGGCAAGATCCAACTGGGCCGTGAACGTCTTTACCTGCGAAAAGTCCTTTATTTGGAATGTCTCGCCATCTTTGACACCAAGCCTCGCCTGAGTCTGCCGAAGGTTCGCAATCGCCTGATCGACATTTGCTTCGGCTTGGCCGGCCGCCTTTCGCTGCTGCTCTACTTGCGCGTTCGCTTGATCCAGCCGGATAGCCGCATCTCTCGGATCGAGCCTAACCAGTACGTCGCCCTGTGCCACATAGCTTCCGATGTCGAAATATACCTCGGCGATCTTACCGCTTACGGCAGGAGCAACATCAGTCTGGGCATCGCTCGCCAGATTTCCGGTCGCTTCTATGTAGGTCGGGATCGGTTTAATCACGGCCTGCGCGGTAGTAACGTCGATCGTTTGCGGCTCCGTATTACTATTGTTCGTGGTCGCGGAATTTGCGTTCGACCCGCAGCCGGAAGCAAGCACTGAGTACAAGCCAATAGCCAAACTGGTCGATATGAAAAGTTTATGATTTCTCATGGCATTAAAAATTCTTCTGTAAGATCACCTTAGCCGCTGTTTCAAAACTCCATTCAATAATATGTCCGCGAAATTACTCGCGGCTTCTTCGTTTGTTATACGAAGCAGACGACGGTTCTTATCCCACAGAATATTGTTCAAAGAATGGTGTATCAACATCCCGAGAAACGACCGGACGACTATCCGCGGATTTATCTCGCGCATCGCGCCGTCACGCTGCCTGGTTTCTATGTAATGACTTAGGAAGTCATAGATCTGTGTTACGAATTCTCCAAAAAAACGTTCGGCGAGTTCATGTTCTTCAAGTGCGGAATAGAACAAAAGCCTCATAAAGCCGACATCGGCCTGATGATTATTAAGTGCATCAAGGCCGAAATGGTAAAAAAAATCCCGGTCGTTCTTATCGTTGATCGCTTTTTGGAGCTCCGCGTTAGTTTCCCAGGGAAACTGGTGCAGGCCGTCCTGACACTTTTTACTCTCCAGAATCGCTCCGTACAAAGCATCTTTGGTTGAAAAGTGCCGGAATACCATTGCTTCGGAAACTCCGGACGCACGTGCAATTTCTTTCGTTGTCGTGCCGCTAAATCCTCGATGCGAAAACAAATTGACTGCAGTCCGCAATATCTGCTCGCGACGCTTGTCTCCCGTCATGCGTCCAATGTGATCACAATTAAACAAATCCTTTATCAATAGATTCTCCTGATTTGATAGTAAGTGCTTACTAACTTAATGTTTTCGTAGACTCTCATTTCGAGTATTGACTTGTCAAGTACAATTTCATGGATCGCGTATGATCCATGTCTTTTCCGAACATAGTACATTTCGTCGATAAGGGATCAGCTGCAGCGAAGAAAAACTGAACTTTTCCAGGCACGATTCGTTACAACTTATTGGCAGGGGGCATCATCTGAATGACTCGCGCGGGAAAGCTGGCTTTCGAAGCGCGGAGGGGTTTTGTCATATTTTCGATTATTTTAGGAGCGTACGCAAATGTCAGAATTTGAAGCTGAAGTAAAAAAAGCAGAGAAGGAATTGGAGCAGAGCCTGGTTCCGGTAAATCCGGCCGTGGGCGATAAGGCAATCTTAGACGACGAGTTTTTAGGAGATTTGAAAATGCAGGCACAGGAATACGGACAGAAGATACAGGACGCTGCCAATAAGGCAAAGGATTTTGCGGGCGAAAAGTTCGCCCAGGCCGGCGACAAATTCAAGGAATTGCAAAATAAAGACCCGAAAGAGCTGATCGAAGACGCAAAGGAATATGCGCGTCAGAAACCGGGGCAAACTATCTTGATCTCAGCGGCGATCGGACTTGTCCTTGGATTTCTTCTCAAAGGCAGAAGGTGATTAGCTAAAATCTTAAACGGAAGACAGAAAAAGGCGGCCTCGATTCGGAGCCGCCTTTTCCATTGTTGATTGAAGCAGAAATTATTCCTGAGCGTGGATCAATCTGCGTGTTCGGTCGCCAAACAAAACATCGATCTTTTGAAATTCGATGACTGCCGTTACCTCGCCTTGCCCGAAGTGCGAATGCATCATTGCCTGGCCCTTGCGGTACTTGCGGGTCCGATCATAGGGCGACGCAGTTTTCGATTTGCCCATCGCTACGGAGGTTTTCACACCGCGGCTAAACGTGCTCGACGTCGCGCAAACTTCGCAGACCGCGCAAGTGATCTTGCCCTGTTTGGTCGCTGTCTGGATAAGATGTGTCTGTTCGACATCGCATGCCGAACACATCATTACTATTGATTCACCGATTGAATATTTTTCTGCTTTTGGTGCTGCCATAAATTTAATCTTCCTCGTTTATCTTCCGCGTCTTGGCCTAAAGGAGCGAAAGCTCTTTCTTGCCGGTGACGCTTTACTTACAGGCGACGCCATACTTGTCATTACACCGCCGAAATCCGGCAGCAGGACACGTTCAACAGGTTGGCCCGTCAGCTTCTCGATAGCCCGCATCGAATGTTCTTCGGCAGTGGTAAAGAGAGTGATCGCGCGGCCATTGTTACCCGCCCGGCCCGTTCGGCCAATGCGGTGAACGTAATCCTCAGGCGCCTCCGGTATGTCATAGTTTATCACATGTGAAACAGAATCGATATCTATCCCGCGGGCAGCAACGTCTGTAGCGACCAAAACACGTGTTTTCCCGTTCTTAAAGCTACGCAAAGCGGCTTCACGCTGCGACTGCGAGCGGTCGCCGTGAATGCGGTTCGATTTATGTTCTCGCTTTTCCAAAATGTGCGAAAGC
>DLHV01000112.1:0-6125 GCA_002483395.1 Chloracidobacterium sp. UBA7659
CGGATTCGGAGTCAGATAATTGATCACCCCGCCGACCGTCTGCGGGCCGTATGCAATTTGCGCTGAGCCCTTAAGCACCTCGATCGATTCAAATCGCTCGATCGGCGGATGATAATACGAAGCGTTGTCTCCGTAGGGGGCGTAAGCCAATGGAAGCCCGTCTTCGAGCAGTAAAACTTTGGTTGAACGAGTCGGATTTGTCCCGCGAATGCCTATATTGGGCCGCAGCCCGAAACCTTCTTCGTCACGAATATTGACGCCCGAGACCTTTCTGAGCGCCTCGGAGAAATTGAAAAGACGGCTGTTCGCGAGTGTCAGAGAGTCGACTCGTTCGATCGAACCAGGGACCTCGTTCAGGCTCTCAGGCGTGCCGGCCAAATAATTGGAGGTTACCGAGATCTCGACGGCGATCTGATCAGGTTCAAGTCTCAGGTCTATTGCACCGGATGCAGGCACGCTCACGGATTTGTTCGCCGCGCCGAAGCTGCGCTCCTTTGCCGTAACGGTATAACGCCCGGTTGCGACATCTCGAAATATGAAAGCACCGCTTGAATCTGTAACGATCTCGCGGCGAAACGTTACATCACTGCGTGACAACGAAACCGATGCCCCCGCGATAGCGTCGCCGTTAGCGTCCGCAACACGCCCCGAAATCGTATTTTCCGCCTGACCGAAGGCAATGAACGTAGCCGATAAAGTCAGAAATATCAGGATAACGATCCTGCTGAGATTGTGTTTCATATTGACTCTGAAAAATTGTTTTCAAAAAAACCGAGACGGAAATGCGGCACGCTCAATGGTGCGTAATCAGCGCTTTTTATCAACCCTGCGGGATTTCGCCGAATGATGCCTGGTTTTCCGGGTTTATTAACATTCGAGTAATGTCTTTAATGAAAATGATTTTCATTTTCATTTGTATAGTAAACCGAAATTTGGACGGGTTGTCAAAATCAGCAGGCACTTTTTCACCGCCGAGACGCGGAAATATCAAGAATAATTTCTCTCTCTTCTCTGCGTCTCTGCGTCTCTGCGTTGAATTCCTAATTATTTACCGGTGAAATTCGGCGGACGTTTTTCAAAGAATGCGGCGACGCCTTCTTTGAAGTCGGCGGATTTGCCGGATTCGATCTGGCATGCGTGTTCGAGTTCGAGCTGTTCGCTCAAAGTGTTTGAGAATGTGGCGTTGAGCATTTTTTTGATGCGGCCGATCGAGCCGGTCGGGCCGGCGGCCAGCTTTACGGCAAACTTTCCTGCTTCTTCAAGCAGCGATTCGGCCGGGACGACGCGGGTGATCATGCCGATCTGCAGTGCACGATTTGCATCGACGGTTCCTCCGGTCATAAACAATTCGGCGGCAATTTTTTCTCCAACGGCACGTGTGAGAAAGAATGTTCCGCCGCAATCGGGCGAAAGGCCTATGCGGACAAAAGCTTCGTTAAAACTTGCGTCTTCGGCAGCGACTATGAGGTCGCATGCGAGTGCGAAATTCGTTCCGGCACCGGCGCAGACACCGTTAACGGCTGCGATAAACGGGATAGGTGTTTCGCGGATCAGTACGATGACATTGTGCAGGGCCTTGAGCGGGTCTTCGAGAAAAGCTTCGATACGGCCCTCTTTTTCCCACATCGACTGCATTTCGCGCAAGTCGCCGCCGGAACAGAAGGCACGGCCGGAGCCAATGAGAATGACGGCCCTTGCTCCATCGGCGATCGCTTTTTCAATAGCTGCCCTTATGTCGAGACTGAGCTGAAGCGAAAGAGCGTTCAACGCTTCGGGGCGGTTCATTTGAACGGTCGCGACATTGTTATCGAAGATATAGGTTACGGTTTCAAAAGTCATAGGTAAGTAGTCTTGAGTCGAGAGTCTTAAGTCCTGAGCAGGAAATAGACTTTTCCGACTCAAGACTCTTGACTCAAAACTCACGACTGTTCAGGCAAATTTTGCGCGCGAGCGGCTCGCTTCGTGGCAGTCGCGGCAGAGGACGGAGCGGCCGACCTTTGGTTGAAACGGAACCTGATCGTGCTTGCCGCAATGGTCGCAGACGATCTCAAACCGCTTCGGCGCGTCGTTACCAACCGCAGCTTTTTTACCACGGCATTTTGGGCACCGCTGGGGCGGCATCATATTACGCTGATAGAATGTCTCCTGCTCTTTTTCGGTGAAAAGAAAGGCATCTTTGCACTGAACACAAGAAGTTTCAACGTCCGGCATCACAGTTTCTCCTGATTGTTGTAGATAATGAATGCATCTTATCACAACATCCGTCGAAAGCGTAAGGCATTTAGGGCTTGGCGAGTTCGGCGACGTGGCTATTCACCGTCTGCCCGAGCGTTTCGAGATTGTAGCCACCCTCAAGACACGAAACTACTCGGCCCTCGCACATTTCATCCGCCCATTCCCTGACTGTCCTCGTCATTGAAACATAATCGGGGTCTTCGAGCTGAAGCTGGCCGAGCGGATCCGTCAGATGGGCGTCGAACCCGGCGGAGATAAAGATCAGGTCGGGTTTCATCTTTACGGCGATATCACCGATCGCCGATTCGAAGATCGATCTCTGAACGCTCGCCAGCGTATAAGCGCGCATCGGGACATTCAGCGTCGTGCCGAGACCACGCCCGTGGCCGGTTTCGCCGCGTGCTCCGGTTCCCGGATACCAGGGATATTGGTGCATGGAGAAAAAGAAAACTTTCGGGTCGGTATAGAAAATTCCCTGAGTGCCGTTGCCATGATGGACGTCCCAATCGACGATCGCGACGCGGTCGATCTCTTTATATGTATTCTGCGCGTAACTGGCGGCGATGGCGACGTTGTTGAAAAGGCAAAAACCCATCGCGTTCTCCGCCGTTGCGTGATGCCCCGGCGGCCGGACGGCGACAAACGCATTTTTCGTTTCGCCTTGCATCACCGCATCGACCGCACGGCAGGCGCCACCAGCTGCAAAGAGCGACGCGTCGAACGACTTCATCGAGATTGTCGTGTCGGCATCAAGCCGGTCATGCCCGGCGGCAAATGCATTTTCAACACGCTGGAAATGCTCCTTCGTATGGGCTGCCTGTACGATTCCCTGCTGTGCTTTTTCCGGCGTGATCTCAACGAGTTCGCCCCAAAGCCCTGTGTCTTTTTGCAAAGCGTCGATGACAACGCGATAACGCTCCGCCGTCTCCGGATGGCCTGGGCCGGTGTCGTGCATTTCGTAGATCGGATGGTGTATGAGTGCTGTGGCCATGAAAAAACTTTAACGCAAAGACGCGAAGTCGCTAAGCCGCAATGACAGATTTAGCACTTTTAAAGTCCTCCAGGGCATAATGTTCTTCCTTTTGCGTCTTGGCGTCTTGGCTACTTTGCGTTAAGTATCGGCATTAGATGAAAGCGGTTTCGTGGAGCAGTTCGCCATTCGCAAAACGGTCAAGGCTGAGGCACGAAACATCGAGAAAACTTGCCGTACCATCAAGCATAATCTCGCTCAGCGCGCGGCCTGTCGCAGGCGAATGCATAACACCGTGGCCGCTAAAGCCGTTGGCAAAATAGAGCCCTTTGATGTCGCAGCCGCCGAGGATCGCGTGGTGGTCGGGCGTATTTTCGTACAATCCGGCGCGGCATTTTTCGCGAACAACCTCGGTTTCATAGAGAAACGGCGCGCGGTGTTTTGCGTGTTCGTAAACTTTTGCAATAAATGTGTCGTCAAATTCAGTATTCAGCGATGGCGGTTCGTCCGGATCGGGATAGGCAAACAGGACCTCCCTGTTCGCGGTTCTGCCTGCGGCCGGCTTCGACCGCCCTGCGGTCGTTGCAGGCGAGCCGCCTGCGGTCCAGTCCGCCATAAAATCCCACGCCGGGCGAAAATGAAAACCGCTTCCGATGTCGAGGACCATCGGCAGGTCCGCAGGCAGCGGTTCTGTTGAACGTGCCCAGACGATCTGGCGCCGCTGCGGTTCGACGGGAAGATCGATACCGGCCGTTGCGGCTAATTCCCGTGCCCACGCACCGGTACAGAGGACAACGTTTTCGCATTCGATCCGGCCCTGATCTGTTTCAACCGCCGTGACTCTGCCGGTGTTCGTTTCGATGGACAAGACCCGCGTATCGAACCCGATCCTGGCACCGTTTTGCAAGGCTCCTTCGGTAAACCCTCGCATCACCGCGAGTGGGTCAATAAAGCCGTCGCGCCTGCCAAAGCTTCCGCCCGTGATGTCTTCGCAGTTCATTCCCTGCACGATCTTTTGGATGGTTTGAGCATCGACTATCTCAACGTCTTTAACGCCGAGCTCGCGCTGTTTTTCAACGTTTCGCTTCAGATAATCGAGCTGCTCGCTGGTCGTCGCAAAAAAGAGATATCCGCGCGGCTCATATTCGCAATCGACCTCCCAATCGTTAAAAAAGCCGAGCGAGTACAGCGACATTTTGATATTAATGTCCGTTTCGAACTGTGCGCGAACGCCGCCGGTCGCCTTTCCGGTCGAACCCATTCCCTGCTGTGGTTCACGTTCGAGTATGAGCACATCGCGTGCTCCGCGTTGGGTCAAGTGGTACGCAACGCTTGCCCCGACCACGCCGCCGCCGATGACTACAATTTCAGATTTCATAGGCAGAACACGACCGGTAGGTAGTGTGTAGATTTTTCATAGGCAGAAGTGTGTAGATTTTTGCGAAAAGTGTCCGGAATTTCGGAAGAACACCCCCGCTACCGCTTGGGTTTCTGCCTATTTAGCGAACACAAGAGAAAAATCGTTAAAGCCTTTGAACTCGAGAGCGTTACCGCTCGGATCGAGAAAGAACATCGTCGCCTGTTCGCCGACCTCGCCGGCAAAGCGTATCTTCGGTTCGATGATGAATTCCACGCCTTTCGATCTGAGCTTTTCGGCCAATACTTTCCAATCGTCCATCGGCAGAACGATGCCGAAATGCGGGATCGGAACAGCATCGGAGTCGAAGCCGTTACTCGCGGTTTGCCGAGCAAACTCCGGCGCAAGATGCGTCACGATCTGATGGCCGTAAAGGCTGAAATCGATCCAGCAGTCTGAACTGCGGCCTTCGTCACATTCGAGCACGCCGCCGTAAAATTCGCGGGCCGCATCGAGGTCGTGGACAGGAAATGCCAGGTGAAATAAATTCATATGAGTTTGGTCCACAGATGAACACAGATGGACACAGATTTTTTTAAGTCATAAAGCAATTCGTTTAACTTCAACTCGTGGCGACCCGAAGTTAATCAAAAGGCCGAGTCGAATTCCGGTGGCTTTCAAATAATTTAGGCATTGTGCTTTGTGAGCATCTTCCAATGCGCGTATCGCCTTAACTTCAATAATGACGCAACCGTTGACAACAAGGTCCGCTTCATACAACCCGACGATGATTCCGTCATAGAGCACGTTGATTTTTTGCTGTTGCTCGACGTGAAATCCCTCTTTACGAAGCTCGTGTGCAAGAGAATTCTCATAAACTTTTTCTAAAAAGCCGCAACCGAGACTGTTGCTGACTTTATACGCACAGCCAATTATCTTCTCCGTCAATTCAGCCGGCGGCAATTCCACAGTTCCCGCCGCTTCACCGTTCTCAAAAAGTACCGACAAAATATTCTTATCCGTCTTCATCTGTGTTTATCTGTGTTCATCTGTGGACTAAATTGATTTAGAAATTTGCCGGATAGCTCCAAGATGATAAGCCGTATGTGTGACCATGCCTATCGCCATTCCTACACGTTGTTCATTCCAGTCTTCGACCGATGCCACGCAGCGAAGCGTGTTCTCGTAAGAATGTTTGACACTGTCGCGCAATGCGTTCCATTCGGCATCGTTGACGGTTTCTATCAGCCAGCTATCTTCCCAGTTTACACTCTCGGTGCGGCCGTTGATGAATTCACAAAGGCGGTCGAGATAGAATTTTGCGTGCTCGGTCTGGGCGGCGATGGTCGTGTAGTGAAACTCCTTTGACGCCGCGTCGGCCGATAATCCTTCCAAAGTGCTGAAAATACCAACGCCGCGGTCGAGATATGCGCTTGGCTGACCCTCGGGCGAGCCTTCGAAGGTTTCGCGCAGAAGATACGCGACCGACGCCGTGAACTGCTGGACTGTGATGTGATTTTTATCGTTTTCCATTTGTGCTAACCTTGGTTCCATAAGAGTGTA
>DLHV01000112.1:6177-6834 GCA_002483395.1 Chloracidobacterium sp. UBA7659
GACCAAAAACATCGAAAAATTTATCGAAGAGATGGAAAAGAGCCTTGCCGCCGAAACATTTGTAAAAATGACGTTAGGCAATTATAAAGGCTCGGTCGAACATCTGCAAAAGATATTCGTTCGGCTGGTCGCTACGAAAAAAGGCACGCGGCTATTGTTCCAGTTTCGATACGACACGCGAGATGTGGTGAAAAATCTCGAATTCACGTATGGTGTCGCATCGGTGAAGACATATCTCGAAACCGGATTCCGCAGCGGTTATTTGTTCACGACCGCCGTCGATTTTCAGCTCGAGATCGGCAAGCGAAACTCTCGTCTAAAGGCGGGAAAACCGACATTTTCCGAGCGGCCTTCGCTCGAACACAACCGCGAGAAAAAGACGCTGATCGACCCTAACACATTCTATCTGAAAGCTTTNNGTCGCAGCAGGACAAATGGCGGCAGATCAACAAATTCGTCGAGATCCTCGCCGGGCTTGTGGAAAATTCGTCGTTGAAAGATAAAACGACCCTGCGAATAGTGGACATGGGCTCAGGCAAAGGCTATCTGACATTTGCTGCATACGACTACTTTGCAAATAAAGTCAGTACCGAGAGCGATAGCGACCGGGTTCCTAAAAACGAGAAGAACCCAACCGCTCACGCAGGTGGTTCTGAC
>DLHV01000112.1:6897-25494 GCA_002483395.1 Chloracidobacterium sp. UBA7659
AAACGCGAGATGGTCGAGCTTTGCAACGATATCGCCAAAGCTGGCGGTTTCGACAGCCTGAATTTCGTCCAGGGCACGATAGCAGATTTCGATCCCGGCGAGGTCGATATCCTGATTGCGCTGCACGCATGCGACACAGCAACAGATGATGCTCTATTCAAAGGAATAACCGCAAAAGCCGAGATCATCGTCGCCGCTCCGTGCTGTCACAAGGAAATTAGAAAACAGATGAAATCGCCTGAAATGCTCGCCGGCATCCTGAAGCACGGCATAATGCTCGAACGCACCGCCGAAACGATAACCGACGGCCTTCGCTCATTGCTTCTCGAACGCAGCAGCTACGCAACAAAGCTCTTCGAATTCGTCGCGACAGAGCATACGCCGAAAAACAATATGCTCGTCGGAACGCGAAATACGAAACGTTTAAACACCGATAAGGTCGATCGGCAGGTATCCGAGATCAAAACATTTTACGGAATCGGCGAACAGCGACTGGAAAAGTTACTCAAATTGTGACTGTCGAAGTGCCAGAATAGTAGTAAATTATTAGGCATAAGGCGTCTTGCGTAGCTTCGGTATGCAATCGAATCGAAACGGTCAGGCTTATCGGCTGCGGCCAAGAATGAATTGTGCCGAAGGTAAATGCTGAAAACAGATTCCAAAGGGTTTTGCTTGTTCCTGAAAATGCCTATGAGCGAGAAAATTAGAATCGTTAATGGTTGTTCCCGAAGGTGTGCAAGTCTCGAATTTTATGTAAAGCAAAGTATAAAGCTGATCGGGATCGACAGGTTTTCTGGAATTTCAGAAATCACTCTNNCCCTCACGCAGCATTTCGCGACGATGCCTTGCCGAATAATCTTCGCCATCCTTTAACAGATGGTTTTCGAGCCGCCGCTTATTACTACTATAAGACAAAGAATGATCCGGCTCGCATCGAAGTTTATGCCAAAGAGGTATATCGAGGCATACCCTTTCCGCTATACGTGACGCCCATATTGCAGTTGCGTATAGCGAGGACTCTTGCTCACGAATTAGCGCATCATCTGCTCACAAGAAAAAGAAAAGCCTATCCAGACGCAAAAGAGGAAAAAATTTCAAATCGTTACGCGTCGCGTGTTATTCGAAATATGACCGGTGCCGGATGGCTTCGTATATGGCAAGTTTTATCCAATGAACTTTCTGAGTGGCATCTGTCATTCGCCCTTGCGGACGCCAAGCTCGGAGAAATAGAAACTGCCGAAAATGGCTTCTATACGGCGTGGCAATTCAATCCTGACAGCACTGGTGCCGCCGAAGGCTTTTGGGATGCCCGGCAACAACTACGGCAAGACCCGCAGACTAATGATTTTAATGCTTCGGCCTAGATGAAATTTGCAGAGCCTAATGCACAAAAATTCAACGAACGAGGAACGAAGATGCAATCAACCGCCTCAACACCTGACGAATACATCGCGAGCCTGCCGGATGAACGCCGGGACGTAATGGCCAAGCTTCGCAAGGCCATCAACAAGAATCTTCCTAAGGGGTTTCAGGAAGGGATGGGTTACGGCAGCCTTGGCTGGGTCGTGCCGCACTCGCTTTATTCCGCCGGCTATCATTGCGACCCGAAGACGCCGCTTCCCTTTCTTGGTATCGCGTCGCAAAAAAATCACATCGCCGTCTATCACATGGGCATTTATTCGTCGGCGCCTCTGCTCGATTGGTTTCATGCCGAGTGGCCGAAGCATTCGAGCAAGAAGCTGGACATTGGTAAATCGTGCATCCGGTTCAGAAAACCGGCAGATGTTCCCGTCGCCCTGATCGGTGAACTCGCCTCAAAGATGACCGTGCAAGAGTGGATCGACATCTACGAAAGCTCAAAACGCGCCGGACGCTGATAAGCCTGGACGACTAAGTACGAGGATGTCTGAAAAGCAGGATGTCCGATTTTAGCTCCGTTAGGAGCGGAATGTTTGTAGAACCGATTCGAAAACCGTAAAAAGCTCCGTAGGAGCGGCATGCTATTGATTCGCTTGGTTTAATGTCGCCCCTAACGGGGCTTGTTTCTTTTTTCTGTATTCGTTTCTACAAACATTTGGCTCCTCCGGAGCCGATCAAAATCCTGACTACTGACTTTTCAGACATCCTCCCGTTCTCCGGATCGAGTTGCACTTATTGTATGAATTCAAGACCGAACGTGTTGCATGTAAGAAATCATTGACAATACGTGCAACGCATGGCAAGATGACACTGGAGTTTTTTTGGTCTTTGAAAATAAGATTATCCGGGAATGTCAGAGATTGCGTCGGCGATTGGGTCAACACGTGGCTCCCTTGCTGTAATTGTTGAAATAGCTTGGTTTATCGCAAATCGTTCCACTTAGTGTTGTTGTTTTCTGTTATGGAACGATATTAAGCGGTAAGTGCCGTGAATGCAGCACTTAAGCCGTTCCACTTTCGGCACTTTTGCCGCCGGAAGTGGAACGGCCAAAACCGGACACGTAAACAGCCCGTGGGCCCTGGTCGCGTCAAATACTTGACCCTCACCAGATTCCGGNNCCGAAAGAAGTGAGATTATGAAACCAGAGATCCATCCTAATTATCAGGAAATAAACGTTGTTTGTGCCTGCGGCCATTCGTTCAAGACCCGTTCGACGATGGGCGAGGACCTGCACGTGGAAATCTGTTCGGACTGCCATCCGTTCTTTACCGGCAAGCAGAAGCTGGTCGATACGGCAGGACGTGTTGACAGGTTCAAACGCCGCTATGCACGCGGCTCGCAGCCGGAAACTGTTCAGGTTGAAACTCCAGCTCAGACAGTTGAAACGGCAGAAGTTTAATTACTGTGCACCTATTGACGAACCAGTATTAGCCAGACAAAATTCGACGCCGGCTTATGAAGCGCCGCTCGCTAAAGGTGTAGTAAAATACGCCCGCGACAGGTGAAAAAAGGCCGGCGTCTTTCGATTTTAGATTTTGGATTTCAGATTTGGGATTGTTCGAGCATCTAAATCCGCGGTTTCAAAATCAAATGGAGCGAAATGAATAAAAGATCATCGTCAAGAAAACTTAAGTTCCTGCACACCGCCTTTGCGATGGAGCGCGATCTGATCGTCGGCGGGCAGGCCGTGATGGAGGGCGTAATGATGCGGACACCCGGCGCTTATGCGATCGCCTGCCGCAAATCCGACGGCGAGATTGTTACGACTGCGGAAGTCCTGCCGAAATGGAGCGATAAGTACAAATGGCTCAATCTGCCCGTGCTTCGCGGCGGTGCGACGCTTATCCAATCGATGGCGCTTGGTATCAAGGCCCTTAATTTCTCGGCGAAGGTTTACGAGGACGACCTTAAAGCACAGGAAGAATTGACCAAGGAAAAGATCATTGAGACGCAGACCGCATTGGTTGACGGCACGCTCGACGAAAATTTTACAAAGGCACCGGTCAAGGTGATCATGCCGGGAAAAAAGGATGATTCGAAAACGAAAAAGGCCTCGCAATCGGCCGGTGCGGTCGGTTCGATCATTTTTGCGCTTGGATTTAACGTGCTTTTGTTTATCGTGGCACCACTGCTACTGACGAATATCGCTTTTATAGCGGCGGGTTGGGCGGACGGCCCCTTGGTCTCCGCTGGGGCGGGCTATTGGGAAACTGCAAAGGCGTATATCTGGGAGGTCAAGCCGCACTCTTGGATAGCTTTCAATCTGATCGACGGGCTTGTCCGCATGTTTTTCTTTATCGTAATGATCTTTACGATGTCATATCTAAAGGACATCCGCCGTGTATTTGAGTATCACGGAGCCGAACACAAAACGGTGTTTACATGGGAAAAGGGCTTGGATCTGAGCGTTGATAATGCAACGGTGCAGAAGCGGCAGCATCCGCGTTGCGGCACCTCGTTCCTGATGGTCGTGATGCTTGTTGCGATCGTTTTGTTCTCCGTCATCAAATTCGATGCGTTATGGCTGAACCTGGTCGTACGCATCGCTCTGATGCCGCTGGTTGCGGGGCTTTCGTACGAGATCATCCGCTACGCGGCGAAAAAAGAATCGGGCGCTATCTTTAAGATAATGACGATGCCAGGGCTTTGGCTGCAGAACATCACGACGCAGGAACCGGATGGTGAGCAGCTTGAGGTCGCTATCAAGGCGTTGGACGAATCGCTCAAACTTGAACTTGCAACGGCAAGTTAGCCACAGATAAACACAGATTCCCACAGATGTTTTTTCTGAATCTGTGTTCATACGTGTTCATCTGTGGAGAAAATTTTTATGCTTGAGAAACTGGCACAAATCGAAAAATCGTACGAGGACCTGACCGCGCAAATCTCTTCGCCGGAGTTTATGACCGATATGTCGCTTTATGCAAAGGCGATGAAGCAGCATCGCAGCCTCGGCATAATCGTCGAAAAATACCGCGAAGTAAAGAAGATGCGCGAGGCCTTGGCTGAAACAAGACAAATGCTCGACGCTGACGATGACGAAATGCGCGAGCTAGCCCAGGCCGAGATCTCGGAGATCGAAGCGAAGTTGCCTCCCGCCGAAGAAGACCTAAAAGTGCTTTTGCTGCCGCAAGATCCAAAGGACGAAAAGAACGTAATTCTCGAAATCCGGGCCGGGACCGGCGGCGATGAAGCAACCCTTTTTGCGGCCGAAGTGTTGCGCATGTACGCCCGATACGCTGAGCGACAGGGTATGAAAATGGAGATTCTCGAAACCTCTGACACAGGAGTTGGTGGAATAAAAGACGCCGTGGCCGTNNCGGCTGAAGTTTGAATCGGGCGTCCATCGCGTCCAGCGTGTCCCGCAGACAGAAACGAGCGGGCGAATTCACACATCGGCGATTACGGTGGCTGTTCTGCCTGAAGCCGAGGAGGTCGATGTTCAGGTTGATCCGAAAGACTTGCGAGTCGATTATTTTTGCTCGTCCGGTCCCGGCGGCCAGTCGGTAAACACGACGTATTCAGCGGTCCGGCTGACGCACTTGCCAACGAACGTCGTCGTTTCGATGCAGGACGAAAAATCGCAGATCAAGAACAAAGAAAAGGCAATGCGCATCCTGCGAGCCCGCCTGCAGGAGCTTGAAGAACAGCGGCAGCACGACGAGCTTTCGGCCGAACGCAAATCGATGGTCGGCAGCGGCGACCGCTCCGAGAAGATCCGAACGTATAATTTCAAGGAAAATCGCGTAACGGACCACCGCATCGGGCTGACCGTTCATCAACTCGACCTGGTGCTTGACGGCCAGCTTGACGAATTTATCGAAGCCCTGACGACGCATTATCAAACCGAGAAGCTAAAGGCTGAGGCCGTCACTGCTTGAGCAATGGAATCATTCGACGAGATCAGAGAGCGGCTATTTGCTATCGAACGCGAAGAGTCGGTAAAGATATTTTACGCCTGCGAATCGGGGAGTCGTGCTTGGGGATTTCCGTCAAAAAACAGTGATTACGACGTAAGATTTCTCTACGTTCGCGAACCAGATTGGTATCTGTCTATCGACGTAGAAGATCGTCGTGACGTGATCGAGCGGCCGATCCTTGACGAATTCGATGTAAACGGCTGGGACCTCCGCAAAGCCCTCAAACTTCTCCGAAAGTCGAATCCCCCGCTGCTTGAATGGCTAAACTCAGCAACTATCTATCTGGAAGATGAGACGATTTCGGCTAAGTTCAAATCGCTCGTGCCGCATTGTTATTCGGCTACTGCCTGCACATATCACTACCTCCAAATGGCTAGAGGCAATTTCCGCGAGTATTTGAAGGGCGACACGGTTTCCGTAAAAAAGTACTTCTATGTCCTTCGTCCGCTGCTAGCGATAAAATGGATCGAAGAGAGTTCGGGTGTCGTGCCCATGCAGTTCGGTGTTCTCGTCCAGCACATATTGCCCAAAGGTGAGTTGCGCGATCAGATCGAAACTCTCACCGAGCGCAAAAAGCTCGGTGATGAATTAAAGCGTGAACCGCGAATTGACGTTATAAGTGAATTCATAGAGAGTGAAATGACTCGGCTCGCTTCGAAGGTTGTCGAACGCCGCGAGGAAAAGCCATCTATGGAGCATCTGAATTCCATTTTTCGCGAAATACTCGATCAAGCGGCAATCTAAAATCCAAAATCGAAAATACCTTTATGCCGCTACCGACACGCCTCTACCTCATTAGACACGGGNNATCCGCCGGAAACGCAGAGGGGCGGTTTGGCGGGCACGGGCCGACGCCGTTGTCCGATCTTGGGCGGCGGCAGGCTGAATGCACGGCAGAGATTCTCGCAAAAGAAGGCGTCTCGGCGGTCTATTCGAGCGATCTTCTGCGGGCGGTGCAGACCGCCGAATCGCTTGCAGAATTGATCAATGTTGTTGTCAACACGACGCCGGCATTTCGCGAAAGGCATGTCGGCGTGCTCGAAGGGCTTACGTTCGACGAATCGAAACAGGAATTTCCAAAAGACTATTACGCCCTCGTTAACCGCAACATCCACCATGTCATTACCGACGGCGAAAGCTACAAGAATCTTCTTCGCCGCAGCACCGGAAGGCTCTGGGAAATTCTGCGCAATCATCAGGGCGAAAAGGTCGCCATTTATTCGCACACCGGAGCAATCTGCTTCCTGACACTCCATCTAATGGGCGCGATCCACCGCTCGACAAAGCAAACCCCGTGGATCGTCACCTCAAACTGCGGCATAAACCGCTTCGAGATCCGCGGCCGAAACAACGTCCGTGTCTTGGCCCTGAACGACACCCGCCACCTCGCCCAGATCACCGGCAACGATTCATTTGCGGCGAGGTAGTTCTACGGAGATTCTTGACTTTAGGCCGCATTTGTAATATCAGCTTAGTGTATTAAGCAGATTAGGGAGATTTACATGAAACGTCTTTGTAGCGTCAGCACGATTATCTTATTCGGTCTCGTTTTTTCAACTACCCTTGCTGCTCAGACCAGCGAGGTTAGCGCGGAGACGGGTTTGCCGATTCCGATGGGTGCGGCCGTAATCTATGGCCAGGTCTCAATCGAGGGATTGCCAAAGGGTGAGCGAAGGCCAAATATCTTTGTTTCTCTTTTAATCAGCGGAACTCAGATAGACCGTCGACAGACGGACGACCGTGGATACTTTTTCTTCCTGCAAAGACCCCGTCATGGGCATTCACTGTTGTTTGAAGTTGACAGTACGGAGGTAGGACGTGCGTATTTGGTTGTCGGCACAGGAGGTACCCTCCGCCAGGACGTCACATTGAATTGGCGAGCTCTTAGGGGAGCGACTACGACCAAAACTGGTGTAATCGCGGCCGGCGGATACGCCCGCACGGCCGACGGGGAGAAGTCATTTGACAAAGCGATGGCTGCCGTCCGAGAAAACAAGAACGACGTCGCTGAGACTATCTTTAAGGAGATGGTTCTCAAAGACCCAAAGGATTATCTTGTATGGACAATGCTGGGTACTATCTATTACTCCGATAAAAAATACGGCGACGCATCGTCCGCCTTTACAAAGGCACTTGAGCTGAAACCGGATTTTACTCTTGCCCGGCTAAATCTCGGCAAGATGGAGTTGAGCCAAAAGAATTTTGATAAGGCGATAGAAATTCTCGCCCGTGCGGTTGAATTGGAGCCGAAGTCAGCGGATGCGAATCATTTTCTCGGCGAAGCCTACTTGCAGGCGAAGAAGGGCTCGATGGCGGTCGGGTTTCTCAATAAGGCAATCGAGCTTGCTCCGGTTCAAAAAGCCGAGATCCATTTGCGTCTCGCCGCTCTTTATAACGGCGCCGGGTTAAAGGATCGAGCTGCGGCCGAATACAAGGCCTTTCTTGCAAAGATGCCAAATCACGCTGACAAGAATAAATTTGAGCAGTATATAAAAGACAACACTCCTAAGTGAGTAAGGGGTTTAACGCACAACCAATAAAAAAAGGCCGCGGCTTGATGCCACGGCCTTTTTAGTATTCTAAATCAAAAGATTTAGAAGGAATAACGAATTCCAAACTGCATTCTTCGCGGATTGCCCTGAATGCCGTTGAATATCTTTCCAAAGGTTGTCGGAGCCGTGCAAGCTGGAGGGGTGCATGTATCCGAATCCTCCCCCAAAGAATAGGCTCCTCCCCCAAAGTTTCCGGCATTAAAGTGCTGATGGTTCATGACGTTAAATACTTCCCAACGGAACTGGACCTTGTGGTCCTCGCTCCAAGGCATGTTGAAGGTTTTCGATAAACCCATGTCCAACGTCGAATAACCCGGTAATCGAAAGTTGTTGCGTTCGCCCGTTTCGCCCGGACGGGCGTTGCGGAATGAATTGTATGCTGCCTGTGCGTCCGCGAACAAACTCTGGGTCGAACGAACGAGGGAGGCGGTTATCGGCCTGATCCGTGTGCCATTCGACTGAACATTCCAATTCGTGGCCCATACAGCCGCATCGAACGGATTCGACAAGGGCTGGCCGCTGTTCCATCGATAGATACCTCGGAGCGACCATCCGCCAATAGCCGCATCTGCCCATCGGTTAATGTCGCCAAGGAATTTCTTGCCCCTGCCGATTGGCGCGTCAAACAGGAAATTGGCGTTGATCACATGCCTGGTATCAAAATCAGACGGGGCGTAGCTGTCCCGCTGGCGGAGCGGGTTCAATAAAAATTGCCCACCGTAAGAGCCATCGGTTTGAAGCCCCGAAACGTCATCGTCTGATTTTGATAAGGTGTAATTAAAGTCGTAACTCAAAGTTGACCCGAGTCTCTGCCGCAGCGAGAAAGAAGCCCCGTGATAGTCCGAATTGGCAAATGTGCCAAAGGCGGAAAACGCTCCGTACTGCGGGTGATAGAACATATTCGGAACGCGGCCCGGATTGCCCGAAAGACCGAATTCGGTTGCATCGTCGATGATCAGCTGGATAAAGGTATAGTCCCTGATCGCAAAACCGTTGTCCGCAAACAGAGCATAGATTGCCCTGGTATTGTTTGTTGCGCCAAGCCCGAAGTCGGTGTTCAGCACGGTCATTGCATTCGGGAACAGGTTCTCGAAATAGGGTATCGCGGCAATACTATTGTACGGAACGCCGGCCTTTTGGGCATCTACAAGCATCCCGGCCGCGGTGTACCAGTCCATCCCGGTTTGTGTATCAACCAGATTATTCAGAGCCATAATATCGCGCGAGCCGAACAGATGTCTCGCTTTTCGTCCTATATATGACGCTTCGAAATACATTCCCTTTGGAAGCTGTCTTCCGTACGAAGCGTTCCAACTGTAATGGGTCGGCGAAACGATTGTCGAATCAAGCGACGACTCGATGCGCGTCAGTTCATCCGCTGGCGTCGAAAAACGCTGGACCGGCGCCGGAATACCGGGAAGTGCTCGAATGTCCTGGTTAAAGCCCGTGAACCTCGGTCCCGGATTGGTCGTAACATTATACGTGTTGGCCGAGATGCTCGTTTGGCTAGTAAATCCAATGGTCGATAAGCCATCGAAACTAACCGCCAGTTGGCCGCCAAAATAATCGTTGGTAATTCCAAAACCACCGCGAATGACGGAATCTCCTTCCTTTCCAAACAAAAATCGACCGAGTTTTCCGCCAATATTGGGGGTCCAGGCCGCCGCGACTCGCGGTTGAAGGTTATTCCAATCCATTTTGTAAAAACCGGGACCATTATTCGCGGCACCACCTTTTACAAATTGAATGAGATCATTCAGAGGGACGCCATGAGCCGCAAGCTGTCTTCGCCGTTCAAAAAAATCACCCAAAGGCTCACTGGGAACGACCTGAAAGCCGTTTTTTTCATAAACCGGACGGCTTAAGGAATATCGCAGCCCGAGCGTAAGCGTCAATGTGTTGTGAAGTTTCCAGATATCCTGTCCGTAAGCATCGTATTCCTCAGTAGCAAACGTCCTGTCGGACGGCGTGCCCGCCGGGAGAACGCTGCCATCGCGATCAAATGTAAAGTTGCCTGCGTATTGCGAGTAACGCCCGATCAGCGCGGTTGCCGCGTCTCGCACAGAAGTGCCGCCGCCGGTAATCGTGTAGCCCGCGGCTGTGATCCGCTGGTTAACGACCGCGCCCGAAGATGCATAAAAAGAAGGATTTGTGACCGCCGAATCATATGCTGAAGCAAAAGTGCTTCTTATATTTCGGATGATCCGGACATTTCCGCCGATCTGAATCGTGTGATCCCCCTTTATCAAAGTAAAGTCATCAGTTATGTTCTCTACCGGCGTTACGCGGCTGAGCGTTCTTGAATACAGCAAAGGCGAGAAAACAAATCGGAAACTGATATTGTTGCCGCTTGAGTCGCCCTGGTTACTAAACGCCTGACGCGTCAGACCGTAGCGGAAATTGTTTATCTTGTTGTTTGAGATCGTCCAGTTATGTCCGGCCACATATCCATAAGGATGGCTCCAGACGGATGTCGCCGGTGTGTCGGGAAACGCGGAAACACCGTCCGTGGTGTCCGACTGGAAGTTTCCTCTAAGAAAGAGCTGATTCGCCGAATTCAGGTTCCAGTCAATTTTAGCGATGTGCGTGTTCTGTTTGACAGTCGTCGGCGCATTAAAAAGGAAGCCCCCAGTGTTACGGCCGTCACCTATTTGCGTGTTGTTTGAAGGATACTTTGTCGTCGCGGCTGCAAGTGCGGCCAACGATGCGGGGTTGATTCCAACGGCCGAGTAAATGGTGTTCAATTCCGCGAGCTGGATCGCACAATTTCCTCCTGAGCAGCTTGGGCCGGTACCTGAAAATCGGACCTCGCCTCGTCCCACATGAGCAAGGGGAACAACTCGATTAACGGGTGTCTCCTGCTTTTGGAACTGGCCCTCGTACGAATAGAAGAAAAACAGCTTGTCCCTTTTGATCGGGCCGCCGATGGTACCGCCATAAACCTCTCTATCAAGAGCAGGCCGCTCTCTCCCGGCGAGGTTGTTAAAGAAGGTGTTTGCCGAGCCAAGAGTTGGCCGATTAAAATAAAATAATGATCCTCTGAGGCTATTTGTTCCACTTTTGGTTATCAGCGAAACTTGTGCCCCCGATGAGCGTCCCTGATTGGCATTGGCCCCAAGTGTTGTGATACGAAATTCTTCCACCGATTCCGTGGTTGAGCGAAGGGCCGATCCCTGTTCTACGTCACCTCCGAACCCGCGACCACCGGTTTGCTGGTCGTTGATATCGACGCCGTCAAGAGTAATATTGGCCTGATCGCTTCGTCCGCCAGCTACATAACCGTCGCGGGTAACCCCGGGTTGCAAAGCAAGAAGGTTGTTTATATTTCGAAGGTCCGTTGGGAGTTGTGTGATTTGTGGAGAAACAAAAGAATTTCCTATAGTCGCATCTTGTGTATTTACAACCGATTCGATTGTTCCGCTCGTTACATCGACAACGGCCGAAATGGCACCGGGCTCCAGCGTTAATGTTACCTCCGTCGGAGTATTAATGCGTGCCTGCACATTGGAATTCAAAAGTTTCTTAAAGCCCGAGGCTTCAACTTCGATCCTGTAGGTGGCCGGTTGAATGGCGGGAAAATTGTAACGCCCACTGTTGTCGGTCGTTATCGAGCGGTTATAGCCTGTTTCGGGATTTGTGAGGCGTACCGTCGCCCCTGGAACAGCCGAACCGGTTTGATCGACAACGATTCCGCTTACTCCGGTCGTACCTGACTGAGCAAAAACGCTACCGGACAGCAGTGCATACACAAGGAAACTTGCAAAAGTCAAAAGTCCTTTGGTTCTAAACATGCTGAAATTCATATTTCCTCCTAAAGTAAAAAATGGCGGTTAACCTTCTTTGCGGTAATGCATCTAATTACAAGGCATTTCTCGTTCCAAATCCGTTTTCAACGTTAAAAACGTTGTAAACTCAATGAAAAACCGAGTTGTTCAACTGTCAAGTTACCTGTAAAAAAAAGAGTTTTTGGATAAAATTCAAATTTTTGGGATTTGAATGGATGGGATTATACAGCTTTTCCGTGTTTTAGAGAAGCGAAGGCAGCCTTTGCCGCCGTTGCCCCCGTGCCGGCGGCAGTGCTGATGGTCGGCGCAACGGAATTTGCGGCGTCGCCGATAGCGTAAACGCCAGGTGTGCTCGTTTCGCAGTTGTTGTTGATGAGAATGTAGCCTTTGTTGTCAAGTTCGATTTTGCCTTGCAAGAGTTCCGTGTTCGGCTCGACGCCGATCCGGATCAAAACCAAATCGAGCGCAATTTCTTCGGTCGCGCCGCTCATAGCATTAAACAATTGGACCGCCTTGATTTTGCTGCCGCCTTTGATCGACCTTACGGCCGTTTCAAGGCGAAATTCGATAATTGGATGATTAAGCGCTTTCTCGGTGAATTCGGAGCGTGCCCGGAGTTCGGCACGGCGATGGATGACGTAAACTTTTGCCGCGAAATCGGCCAATATCAACGCATTTTCCAGGGCCGCATCGCCGCCGCCGGTGATCAGAACTGTCTTGCCCCTGGCCTTTTCCTTTTCTTTCGAGCCGGACTCGATAATGCCTTTGCCTTTGAAAATTTCCTCACCGGGGACATTCAATCGCCGCCGTCGAACACCGGTCGCGATTATCAAAGAGTGTGCCGTAAAGCGATCACCGCTGTTCGTGACGACCGATTTGCCGACTGGGTCGATGTCGGCGATCCTGGTTGAGAGCTGCGTAACCACTTCACTTTTCTTGAAGGTAGTGAGAAAACGATCGCGCATCTCGCGGCCGTTCGCGGTTTCAATCCCGGGATAATTTGTGATCGGATTGTAGATACGCAGCAACTGTCCGCCGGGTTCCGCCTCTTTTTCAAAGACGATCGTACTGAGGCCAAGATCGGCGCACCAGATCGCGGCGGAAAGCCCGGCGGGGCCCGCCCCAATAATTATTACGTCGGTATCAAAAGTTTTCGCCCTCATGTTTCGCCGCCATTAGCCGATAAGTTACTACTTTTTGTCATTTCCGATTACCACTTTTTGTCACAAACCAGTCATTTTGACCGGAAAACCCGCCGTTCGGTCCTCCGCGAAAATCAATTCTAACTCATCGAACATCAATAAATAGTGCGGTTTAGCAATTTCTTGACAAAAACCCACGTTTGGCATTTATCTTGCAAACAAATTTCGAACGCCAGCGCCTCCTGACCCGGCGTTCGATTCCGCAACCATCTTCGAACACAATTCAGCTCAACGACAAATCTATGAGACTAGAAATCGAACAAAATCCGTCGCCGATGCCGTTTGCCGAACACGCAGATGTTGAACCCGGCGCTGGCAACCGATCTTCCGAGGCCGCCGAATATCTCCGCGAAGGCATCAAAGCCGCCCAGGCCGGAAATCGCGCCGGTGCCCGGATCGCCCTCACCCGTGCGGCGGAGCTCGACCCGCGGAGCGAGAGCGCATGGCTATGGCTTTCCTCGATAAGTGAATATCCGGAAGAGCTTTTTATTTTTTTGACCAACGTTCTCGAGATCAACCCCGAGAACACGCGTGCGCTTGAATGGGCGGCGGCCACGAAATCGCTTCTGGCAAAGAATTTTGTTCAACGCGGGATCGACGCAGCTGAGGCAAACCAACCGGAAGCCGCAGTTCAGTTTTTTAATCAGGCTCTCGAACACGACGAGCAAAACGCGATGGCGTGGCTGTGGCTCGCGTCANNATTCGAGCGAAGGCAAGATGTCTTATCTTGAGAAGGTCCTTGAGTTCGACCCTGAAAATGAAGCGGCCGGGGCGGCCTATAAAGCGGCCCGCGACAGCATCCGAGCCAATCTGCTGGCAGAGGCAAGAACCGCCGCGGTCGCAGGCAATGCTGTTGAAGCAAATGAGCTTTTGGACGCCATACTGGCGGAAGAACCCAATGCCGAGGATGCGTGGGTGTTGAAATCGCATCTGGCAAATGGTTTTGAAGAGAAGATCGAGGCGTTTAAGCGAGTTCTCGAAATAAACCCGGAAAATGCGAGCGCAAAAGCAAGTCTCGAATCGCTGACATCGATCATGGATGCTGTGGCGCCGAAGGTGTCTGAAGCAATTGTCGAGGAATCGACGTCGCCCGCTGACGTTGTTGAAGACGTGCCACAGTTCACAGAATTCGCAGGAGACTTGGCACCAGCCCATGAATATGTCGAAGAAACCGGCACAACGGCGCAATCGGTGGAGGAATTTATGGCTCCCGTGGAGGTTGAAGATGCCGTAAGTTCCCGCGAGGTCTCGTACGAGGGAGTAATTCAGGTAAGCGATACCGAAGAAGCGTCTGAGGAAAGTGAAACCGCTTACAGCCCGGCGGAAATCGTCGATACCGATTCGGAAGGCGAATTCGAGCATTCCTACGCCTACACAAGTTACAGTTTTGTTCCGGCTAAAACGACGGATGAGGCGGAAGTCCCGACGGAATTTGCTCATGGAGCGACGAATGAGTCGACGGAAAGCAGCCCGGCGGAAGTAGAGACTGAGACTGAAGCCATGCGGCAGGTCGAGGTCGAAGAAATCACGTATGAACTTGCTCCTGAATCGACTAATGGATTTGAACCGCGTGAAGAACCCAAAGAGATCGAAGAAGAATATGCGGTCCACGAATCCGTAAGATTTTCAGCAACGGAAGCGACGCCGTTTGCAGATCACGAAAACGATTCCGCCGCCAACGACTATCCGACGATCGCGTCGATCAATCTCGATCCTGAATCGTTTGGGATCGTGCAGAATTTCGGCTCTGCGGAAAATCTGTCCGAAGGTGTGCCCGCACAAAAGGAAAACGACGTGTTCAACGTGCCGTTCGATACGACAATGTTCGGCGGAACCATTCCGAGGCCCGACGGTGGCCTTGAACAGGCGGTACCGGATGTACCGACTGGCTTTGAAACGCGGATAGTTTCAAGCACGGACGCTCCGCGAGTCAACCACGCGACAACTCCCTGCTCATTTTGTACCGTCGAGAATGACGCTCAGGCCGTTGTTTGCCAAGGCTGCATGGCAGTGCTTACCCTGGCGGATCTCGAAATGCTGCTCGCAAACCATAATGCCGATAAGTCGTTAATCCGTCAGGCGGTCGAAAGAATGGAAGGTGAAAGGTCGTCCCGCGATTTTGACGAGGCTGACCTGACAACGCTCGGCATCGGCCACCTCAATCTCCGCAACCTGCAGTATGCCTATGACTATCTGCACGAAGCTTCGCAGCTTAATCCAAATAACGTCGTTCTCGCGAGTCAGGCCAATGCCTTGTTGATCAGGCTCGAAGAAATAAAACAGCAGGATGCGGCCCATGAATCGATGGCCAAGGGGAAAACGATCCTCGTCGTCGACGACAGCCCGACTGTGCGCAAGTTAATTTCAGGAAAACTGGAAAAATGCGGCCATGACGTTTTTTGCTCTAACGATGGCGTAGAAGCCATGGAGCGGCTCCAGGATTTACGACCCGATCTCGTTCTGCTCGACATCACGATGCCGAGAATGGACGGATACCAGGTATGCAAGCTTATCCGCAGCAACAACGCGACCAAGGACGTTCCGGTCGTGATGATCTCCGGCAAAGATGGATTTTTCGACAAGGTTCGTGGCCGGATGGCCGGCACCTCAGGCTACATCACAAAACCATTCGGACCGGAAACTTTGATGAAGGCCGTCGAATCGTATCTCAACGGTGGAGCGTAGGTCTCAGAGGAAAATGAGCAGCCTGGAACAAAGAACAGAATTGCTTTCTTCGGGTGATCTGTCGAACACGACACTGCTTTCAATTGGCGATGAACGGCCCGCCGCGGAAAAATGCGAAAAGTTCGTCGCATTTTTATTGGGAAACAGCACTTATTGCATTTCCTCCAAGACGGTGGCCGAAGTCGTTCATCCGCTAACGGTTTCTCCGCTTCCGACGGCCCCCGCGTCAATCTCAGGTATAGCCGCATTCCGAGGCGAGGTTGTGGCGGTGATAAACATAAAAAAGATCCTCGGTCTGGAGGAATCGGTCGCGAACGGCAAAGCCAAACTCATTATTCTGCGCTCGAATGCAAAGGCCACCCAGTTTGCGATTCCGGTCGACTCCATGTACGAGCTTATCTCGGTCGGTCCCGAAGCAATATCCTCCGATCCAGGTTCGATGTCCAACGGGATGACTCGGATAGTGAAACATGAAAGCAATGTTTTCAGAATGATAGACACCTCGATCTTGCTCGAAAGACTCGAAAGCAGTATCGGCTAGTTTTTATCGCGGAGCGCAAATGGCAGAACCGTCGAAAACTTTCATGCTAAACACGTTAAAGGGCAAAGTCTGGCTCGCCGTTATTACGCTAGCCGTCATTAACTGCGTAGTTGGCGTGCTGGCGTTCGTTGCCGCGTCATTCCTGACGACAAGCTCGCTTATACCGGTTCTGACGACGCTCCTGTGCTCGTCGGCAACGACCGTCGTCTTTGCCTGGTGGATGTCGAACGCACTAATGGCACCCATTGACAAGCTTACTTTGCTTGCAAAAGGTATTGAACGCAGCCCGGGGATGTCCCTTCCGAAAACCACGGGATCTTTCGAAACCGATGAACTGCTGCATACAATAAGCCGCACATCGCAGCAGTTGATGAATTTCATTGATTTGATGGACGACGTGACGGCGGGAAAGACGGACGCGGCACTGAACCCTCTCGAACATTCAGACCGCATTAGCACTTCATTTCAAAAGCTCGTCGGCAAAGTCACCGATTCGATCGACGCCAAGAGAGACCTCGACGAACTGCGGTTTGCCGTCAATCAGATTTCAAGCGAGATCGCCGGACTGCAGCGGGGCGAACGCGTTCAAGTTCGCAGTGAATTTGAGATAATCAAACCGATCTCGGACGCATTGCGATTTCTGATCGACCGTCAGGCGGAACTAACCCGCGGCGTCCAAGTGAATTCAGCGGAGCTGAAAAATTTGACCGCGGACGGAAAGAAAAAGATCCGCACGGCGATCGAAAAAGACGAATCCAGGAAGAGAAAATTCAAGACATTGATCGCGGCGATTATGGACGCAAACGGCCAGTCGGACAAATCTACTCGCGAACTTTCATCGGCACTCAGTTTGACCGGCGACCTGCTTGACGAGATAGGCAGGGGTTCGATTTCGCCGGCCGAAAACGCAAAAGCGTTGGCCGCCGTTCGCAAACAGTTCGATGCGGCCCTGCATAAGCTGCGTGACGTCGGCGAACAATCGCTGGCGATCACCCATGTTTCAAAGTCGGTTCAGGACCTTGCCCGGAGGTCGAATATGATCGCCCTGAACACCTCCATCCAGGCAAATGCGGCGGATCAAACAAGCGGCTTTTCGACGCTGGCGCAGGAGATAACTTCTCTGTCCGAGCGGGCCGAAAAGGCAAACAAAGCGATCTCGAGCATCAGTGACTCAGTGGTGCGCGATGTCAACGACGCTCACGCCTCGCTGCAATGGATCGCATCCGAAGTTACGAATATCTCTCAGCGGGCGACAAAGGACGAGGACGCAATGGTCAAGATCACAAGCGTTTTGACTCAGCTCGCTGAATTGCCCGCGAAGATCGACCTCAAAACCATTGAACGTTCGGTAGAGCTTGAGCGAATGCTCCAGATTCTTGAGGACTGTTCGGCAAGATCCGACGAGGTGTCGGCCGAACTTCAGTTGTGTGAGGAAAATTATCTTCGCCTTCTGGGGCCTGTCGAAAATCTTCGGGAGTCGGTCACGTCACGAAAACAGATTCTAACTCCAATCGAGGACCGTGGCTGAACGACTATGAACGGCGAAAACGGCTTACAGGCGGTCTTAGAGATCCAGGGAGAAAACTAACCGGCTATGGAAAACCCCATCTGGAACTTAGTCGTGAAGGCCGCATCGGCGATGGCCTGCTTTATGCTCGTCGTCGGGATCTTTCTTCTCCTTGCATCATACGCCGGAATCACTGAAAACAAACTTGTTGGCGATGTGACGATTATTTTCGCCGTATTGACCGCGATCTTTGCTCTTGCCGCTGCCAACTTTGAAAATTCAAGACTGAAACGAGACCAAAAACAGGCGGTTGAAGCCGCGCATCAACTTTCGCATGGCAAGCCGATAGAGCACGAAGTTGAGGGCGAACTTTTGGAATCTATAAAAAGCATCTCGGATTATCTGGAATCAAAATCGGTAATTGCCGACCGGATCGCCACCGGCGAACTTTTTGACAATGTTGCTCCGTTATCCGGTTCCGATATTCTCGGACGTTCCATGCAGAATATGGTCGAGAGCCTTCGGAAAACCGTGCAGACACAGGAGTCCCGCGACCGGCTTCACAATTCGGTGATGAAGCTTCTCGACGAAGTTTCCGAGGTTTCGGCAGGCGACCTGACCGTCCACGCCGAAGTTGGCCCAGAGATCACCGGGGCGATCGCCGACGCCTTTAACTCAATGACCCAGAACCTGCGTTCGCTGATCAAACAGGTCAAAGACATCACACACCAGGTTGGCACTTCAGCCGGCTCGATAAACGAAACCACCGAGCAGCTTGCTCGCGGAAGCTTTGTTCAAACGTCGCAGATCGCTCGTACGACGGCCGCAATCGCCAGTATGGCGACACAGATCCAGGAAGTTTCCGAAAATGCCGAACTTTCGGCAAAGGTCGCTGCCGAATCATTGACGACCGCCAGGTCTGGTACAAAGGCGGCAACCGATAATATTAATGCGATGAAGTGCGTTCGCAAACAGGTTCAGGAAAC
>DLHV01000112.1:25505-34129 GCA_002483395.1 Chloracidobacterium sp. UBA7659
ATCGTCGGTTTGATCGATGATCTATCTGACAGAACAAGCCTCCTGGCGCTGAATGCATCGCTTCAGGCTTCCGCCGCCGGACCGGCGGGTGCGGGTTTTGCGGCTGTTGCCGAAGAAGTTGAACGTCTGGCCGAACGCTCGAATCGCTTAACTCGCCAGATCTCAGCACTCACGCAAACCATCAATGTCGAAACCAAGGAAGTCGTCGCCTCGATGGAAGACACGATCCACGAAGTGGTAGTTAGCTCAACTCTTGCCGACAAGGCCGGACAATCGCTGTTCGGGATCGAACAGGTATCGATCAAGCTTGCGGACCTGCTCAGGTCGATATCGGATTCAGCTAAGTATCAGGCGAAAAGCTCTGAAGATATATCGAATTCCATGTCGAGCATCTCCGAAGTAACGGAATTGGTCCAAAGCGGTTCGAAACGCGCGGCCGAGTCCGTTAAGACGCTCGTGAAATTGTCAGGCGAATTGCAAAGTTCGGTTTCGCCATTCAAGCTGCCCGACGAAATGAACACCGTGCCCGAAGCGGTGGACAAAAACCTTTTTGTCCATTAGCCGCATCCAAAACCCGCATTCGGTATCTAAATGGACTCTCAAACAGCAATCGCATTCGTAGAACAGACCGAATCCACGCTGCAGGCAATTCGCGGCGGGATACTTGTTTGCCGGCAGGAAGGCCGCTCGGCCGAATTGGCGGCCCAGCTTAGCTGCATTCGCCTCCTGCGCGAAACCGCCGCATCGCACGATCTGACGGCGATCGGAATTGTATTGGAAGCACTTGAACAGGAATCGAGCCGCATTTTTGCTACTGGCGAGCCCTTATCGGACGAAGATTCTCGCGACCTGCTTGATCTTATCGCGTGTGCCGAGGCGGAGGTCCTAAAAGCACGTCACGGTTCCGACGAGCATTCGATAAATGTAGCGGATTTCATCGAAAAATCGTTTGATTTCCTACAGATCGATCCGCGTCACCAGAATGGGTCGAACGATAACGCGAAGGAAGACGCAGCAACCGGGGAAGCCGCGGATGAGTTTGAGATCGATGCAGAGATGCTTGAGATCTTCGCCATGGAGGCCGACGATCTGCTCGGCAATATAGAGACCAATCTCGATCTCCTTATCGCTACGCCATCTAATCGTGAAGCACTGTGGGAAATTCGCAGAAACGCCCACACCTTTAAAGGAGCGGCAGGCATCGTTGGTTTTAAGAAGCCTTCGGAACTCGCCCATCGCATCGAAGACCTGCTCGATCACCTTGCGCAAAACGAGATCGGACCCGATCAAAAAATACTTGAACTTCTGACCGCGTCGACAACTTGCCTTCGGTCGATAACCGGCGGCGACACATCGCCCGGGCTCATTGCCCATATGAACGAAGTCTACGGGCTGTTTGACGAAGTAATGGCCTCGGTGACAAGCGCCAGGGCAATGACTCCGACGCCCGAAGGAGCTTCTCTCGTGATGGCCGAAGGCGTGTCTCCGATCGAGATTGCCCGGCTAACCGAGATTCCCGCCGAAGCCAAGCCCGTCGTCCAGGCCAGGCCGATCGTCCGCGTGTCGATCGCAAGGCTGGATGAACTCGTCCGAATCGTCCGTGATCTTGTCGTGAGCCGTTCTGTCGTCGAGCAAAGGATGTGGGAATTTGAGCAGCAGATCGAAGAGCTGCACAACACGACACGAAAACTACAGGCGACCAGTGCCAGGATCGAAGTAGATTTTGAGGCGTCGTTGCTCGGAACACAGCCGGTAGTATCGTTCGGAGGAATGCATCACGCTGCCGATCACGAGACGCTAGCAACCGGCCACGATCAGTTCGATTCGCTTGAGCTTGACCGTTATACCGATTTTCACCAGAGCTCCCGCGAATTGTCCGAGGCCACGAACGACAGTTTTTCTATCCATACCGCAATGGAGGCAGTAAAAGGAAGCCTTGAGATGGTCTTCGACGATCAACGCCGTCTGATCGAAGAAATGCAGGAAAAAGTGATGCAGATCCGGCTGATACAGTTCGGCTCGCTTACGACGCGCCTTCAGCGGGCCGTTCGCGTAACCTGTGAAGAAGAAAACAAAAAGGCCGAGGTTTCGATCGAAAATCAGGAAGTGGAAATCGACACGGACGTGCTTGATTCCCTTGTCGAACCGGTGATGCACCTGCTCAGAAATGCCGTCGTTCACGGCATCGAGTCGCCTGACACACGCCGGCTTCTTGGCAAGCCGGAAACAGGAAACATCGTCGTCCGGGTGAGAAATGACGAAACACATATTGTGTTGCAGGTATCGGATGATGGCCGCGGGATCACGGGATCGGCCTTGAAGGAAAAAGCCGTATCGGCGGGCTTGATTGCCGTCGAGGCGGCCGAGATGCTGGACGCCGAAGGAATGCTCGATCTGATGTTCATGCCGGGATTGACAACCGCCGAAAAGCTCAGCATGAGCGCCGGTCGCGGCGTCGGAATGAGCATCGTCAAGGAGAGCATCGAAGCGAGGAAGGGCACGATTTCGATCGAAACGGAAGCGCAAAGAGGTACGACGTTTACAGTCAGGATTCCGCTTGCATATGCCGTTGCCCAGGTCTTGCTCGTACGAGCCGACCGCCAGACATTGGCGATACCGCTAAAACTCGTAAAGCATATTTCCGAATTTATGCCGGCCGATATCGAACAAAACGGAGGCGATCAAATACTGGAAGTCGAGTCGGTGAGGTACGAGGTTAAGTTTCTCGCGGACCACATCGGCATTCCAAGAAACGACGATGCAGGCGCTGAATTTTCGAATACGCTCCTGATCGAAACTGGAGGTACCAAATGCGCCCTTATGGTGGATGAAATCCTGAGAACAGAAGAAATAGCGATAAAGACTCTCGGAAAGCCGCTTGAGAACCTTGGCGGCGTGCTTGGTGCCGCGATCCTCGGCAGCGGCGAAATCGTCCCGATACTCGATCTTCAATTCCTGCTCAAAAACAAGCCGCAAGCTGCCGATGCGGAATCGAAAGCACCGGCCGCACGCGAAACGCTACGCATCCTTGTGGTTGACGACAGCCCGAGCGTCCGGCATATGACTTCGAAGGTCATTGTCGGATCTGGTTGGGAGGTGCTCACCGCAAAAGACGGACTTGAAGCATTCGAGATGCTGCAATCGGCGGCGGAACTGCCCGACGTCGTTCTAACAGACGTGGAAATGCCGAGAATGGATGGATATGAATTAATTTCGGCCTTGAAAGGCACCGAAGCGCTTCGTGAGATTCCCGTCGTCTTAATTACTTCCCGCTCCGGTGACAAACACCGCGAGAAAGCCCTCGATCTGGGCATTTCCGACTATCTCGCAAAGCCGTACGACGATTCGGAGTTGATCGAGATCGTTAAGCGTCTTTCTAACGATGATCAACGAACGTAATTGTAAGTGATCACGCCAGCAACTTTTACGGGTTTACCACTAAGCGATGTCGGCGAAAACCGCGCCCCGTACGCCGCATTTTCAGAAGCATCCCAAAGAAGCCTATTGCCAGCGGACGCGCATGCGAAGATCACTTTCCCATCTTCGTTTATAGTGATTTTTACCGAAACCGGACCATATGCTCCATTCCTACGAGCCTCTACAGGATATTGCGGTTTAGGGAGAGATAAAGCCCTGCCATTTATGACGCCGCCTTCGATAATTCGTGGTAAGTTCCGCTCGGAGTCGCTTTTTTCCTTCCCCGAATCGTCAACCGGAAACAATGATTCAATAAATGTCTTCGCTTCAGCAACATTGCTATTTTTGAAGGCGGTGCAGTCGTAGCGGATCTTGGCATCGTGGATGATAAAATCGTATCGGTCCAGCTTTTTAGCCCTAAGCTCGAGCACACGTTTGAACAACGGTTCAGATTTCTTGAAGTCCCATCGAATGTAGTATAGGTTCGCAAGCGACCAGATCGCGTCCGCTAGTTCAAGTTCGTTTGGGCTTTTTACCTTCTCATGCTCTCTAACCGAAAGTTCAAAAAGCTCGGCTGCCTTTTCGAACTTCTGCTGTTCGTATTCAAACATCCCAAGCATTTGGTACATGCCGCCTTTCTGCGAGACTTGAGAATCAGTGAGTGCTGGAGTCGCCGAATAAATTGAAATGGCTCGTTCGGTATTCCTCTGGGCAGATTTTTTGTCCCCCGCGGCCCGCTGAATCAGCCCGAGGTTACGGAGCGCGAGACCGGTTTGGNNGAAAATGGCCTGGCCCTCTCTCTTTCTCACATATTTCTACGACTCGCATGGCAAGTGGTACAGCTTCTCTATATTTTCCGGCATTGTAGAGCCGGACCGACTCCAACGAAAGGCTTCCTGCGTCTTCGGAATTCGACCCTGACTCTGGCGGTGTTTGACCCGTCACCCGGAAACTAATACAGAGAAAGAGACAAAAAATAAAACGAGATGCAAAAACAACTTTCATAAATATTGATCGGATTTAGGCTATTCAACAGGCGGCTTGCTCGGCCTGATCTCGACCTTGCTCGGTAAGGCTCTCGCGTCCATCTTAAGAAGATCGAGCACAACCTGAGCTATATCGTGCGGTTGAAGCTGCCACGATTTTTGATCGCTTACCGAATCGCCACCGAATTCAGTATTTACGCTGCCGGGACAAATATAACTGACCTTGATGTTGTCTTGCCGGACTTCCTGCATCAACGCTTCGGAGAACCCGTTGAGGCCGAACTTCGAAGCATTATAAGCGGCCATTCGCGGATGAGCATTCTGTCCGGCGAGCGACGAAATATTGATGATGTAACCGCCGCCGCGGCGTTTCAGATACGGTATCGCATGATGACAGGCATAAAAGACGCCGAAGAGATTCGTTTCGAGCGTTTGGCGAAATTCGCCGGCGGACATCTCCTCGACCGTTTTGCCCATTATGCCAATGCCCGCATTGTTGATGAGAATATCGACACCGCCGAAACTTGCCGCGCAATGCTCCATCAGTATTCGAACGTGATCCTCGTTGCGGACATCGCACGATGCCGCCTCGACCTGACCTAACGGGATAAGATTCTCGGCTGCATTCTGCACCGCCTCTCGACTTCGGCCGCAGATCAATACTTTCGCACCGCTTCGAAGCAAAGCTTCGGCTATTGCATAGCCGATCCCTTTGGTGCCGCCGGTCACGACAGCGATTTTACCGTTTAAATCCATGCGGAACAGGCAAGTTGAGAACGAGGACTTTCTTCATGACCGGGAATAGTTGAGAAGGTTTATGGATGTCGGCATCAATTTTACCACAGAACAAGAGGACCAAGAATCAAGAGGAACAAGAGAGAGTTTGTTGCCGAAGGCAAAGATCAATCATTAGATAGGCAGAGCCAGCCTAGTCATCCAGAATCTCATTGTCCGGAAAGTACTGTTCCAATGCATCGCGCGCTTCTTCCGAATCGTATTCGAAGGCCTTTTGTTCCAGTGCGCTTGCACCGATGTCCGTATATAGCGGGTCGTCCAGAAGCGGCAGGAGTGTCGCGACCGGCAGCAGAGCCAGCGTTTCGTATGCGATGGCACGAATCTGCGGCATATAGGTTTGACGGACGATCTCGGCTATTTCTCCAGCGGAAAATCTCTCAAACAGGCGGTCGGAAAGCTTGTCCAGTTTGTTATAGTCGTGTTTCTTTATCGCTCGCTCGGCAAGCTGGATGAACACTTCGGCAGAGCCGCTCTGAGCTTCCAGAACGCGAACGCACGTTTCCGCCAATTCGGAGATCTCACCCAGTTTTTCCGAATTTTTGCCCGCGGCCGTTTTACGCGACTGCTCGTCCAAAGCAAGGAGCAGACGGCTGACTTCCCAATCGGCGTGGGCGTCGTAGGAAAATTTTTGTGTCGGATTATTTGACGGGTTGGAGCCGCTCGATTGCAGTGCACCGACCAGCATTTTTTTTGTTATGGGCCGCAAGCCGTCCCAAACACTGACGACCGCGGATCCGAGATCTTTTATTATCATGTCAACCATACAAGTTTGCTACCGCAGTGCGAAACTTGTCAACCATCTATATTAGATGACGAAATGAGAATATTCGCAAGAAAAAAATGCAGATTTCTCGCTCAATATGCGAACCGTCTAACCTGCCCGCGGCCTTTTCGCCGTCATCTCCATCATTCTCACTTCGGTATCTTTGAGCACCTGAGCGGCCTGATCAGCATCGGTTTCATCGTCGATAACCTCGACCAGCGCAAACGGCGTTTCGCTTAAATGACGAATCTCCCATGCGGTGCGGTCCGTCCGCGAAGACCGCGAAAACCATGCTGCGTCTAGATCTGATTTTGCCACCTCAACAGTGCCAAAAATGTCCGCAGGGGCCTTCGAAAGCTTCGTCCGCACCCGGTCCGAAAGCAAAACACGGCGTAATGTCCAGCCGTGTTTTTGGTAAAGAGTGATAATTTCCCGAACCGTGGCCGCGTCGATCATTTCTTTTTCGGTAGCGGCTCCACTTCTGGCCCGTTGTATTTCGGAGCAGGAGATGTCTTGGCATTCGAGTTCGTAGAGGTGTTGACGTTAGCCATCATATTCGGCGGCGGGGCGTTGCCGCGCGCCGCATTGGCGGCTTCGTTTTCCTTCGTCGATTGGCCCTTTCCGGGCGATTGGAACGAATTGTCGAAAACTTCGCCCACTCCAAATTTCCATTGGCCATCCTCGACAACAAACGGGAGATCTTCCCATCTCCCTTCCTTCGTATTTCTTACCTCGAGTCCTCCCCAGCATCCCTTTACACGCTCGTCGCGCATTTCCGGCAGCGTTGGCGAAAATGTGGTCGCGGTAAATCCATTCTCATAAGCCTTTTCCAGCGGATTCTTCTGCCTTTCAGCCATAAAGGCAGCCAAATTCTGACTCTTTTTGGACATCGTGGCTTTGATCTCGTCTGTGTTTTTTGCCTTCACCGCCGCATAAAGCCGTTTATAAGCTTCGGTGGGAGTGTCGCTGATCGCCGGACATTCTTTTGCCTGCCCGGTTCCGTTGATGCTGTTTCCCGCTCCGCCGCCGCAAGCGATCCCGGACAGCCCAATTGTTATTACAAGTATTAACAGTAAAATATTTTGCATAAACTCGATATTCGCATTCTTTCGACAAACTTGATAATCTTTGTTCTCAAAAAGTATAGATAGAGTCACCCGAAATGTAAATTTTTGCGCATCTGGCTTGTTTCGAGTTCCTCTTGTTCCTGCTTCCTTCCTCTTATTCTGTGGTTTAAATCCGTTTACCACGGAACAATCGGGAACGAGAGGAAAGAAGGAAGAAGAAGACCACATATTCACTTTGTGCGTCAGTAATTAACGGCAATGAAAACCTGTCCGAGTTGCCATACACAATACACCGACGACACGCTCCGTTTCTGTCTGCAGGACGGCACGCCGCTCGATGTGCTGCCCGCCACACAGCAGCCGACTGTTTCGCTTTCCGGACAGGAGGTCGAAACGGCGGCCCGTGCAGACATTCCGCCGCGTGATTCCGAAGTCACGCAATGGAAGAACAAAAGCGAGGTCACGCATGTGTCTTCGATTCAGCCGAAGCCGTCTTCGAGTTCCAGGACCGCCCTTGCCGTTGCGGCGACCGCCGTCGCGATGCTTCTCCTGTTCGGCGTTATCGGTATCGGCGCGTGGATATATTTCAGTGGCAGCGGTGACATTGCCAAAAACACGAGCAATGGAAACGGGAATCAAAACCCGTTTCCGCCGCGGAACGTTAACTCGAATGGACCGATCACACCAACGCCGGCCGTTCCGTTGCCGACCGCAACCGCCGTCTCAAACAACAATTCGTACTTCCCGCCCCTTCGGACACCCACGCCGTCACCGGAGATCGATAAACAGCAGGCTTCACGTGAGGTTTCGCAGCAGGTATACAACTGGAAATCGCTTGCCGAATCGGGCGATCTCAATTCCTACATGCGCAAATACGCCGGCACGGTCGATTATTACCGCAAGCGCGGCGCAAGCGTCGATTTCGTTCGCCGCGATAAACAGCGTGCCTTCAATATGTTCAGCTCGATGTCGGTAACGATCAGCAACATGAATGTCTCGGTCGGCGATTCGGGCGAAACAGCGACGGCCGTTTTCGACAAGGAATGGGTATTTGACGGAACGCGGCGCTCGACTGGCAAAGTCCGGCAACAGATGCAATTTCGAAGGATCAATGGTCAATGGCTGATCACCGCCGAACGCGACGTGAAGGTCTATTACACGAATTAGTGTGCCAATTAGTTAGAAGTATAGAGAGTAAAGCTAAAGTTTTAATGGATTTCCGGTAATGTCCATTCGAATGATTTCCCGTTGGATATTGTAGGTTTTGATGTAATTTTATTTGATGCCGCCTTTTAGTACATTTTTGGACAGGATATTAAACCAAATTCAATTTGATTTAGCCATGAAGCGTAAGTCGGGTGAAATGGAGTTTTTTTTCCTTGACCCTTTCTTTCGTTAGGCCTCAAGCGGTACCCTCGTCTCGTCATCCGTCAGCAAAAACACCAATTACGTAGTCGCCGGCAGCGACGCTGGATCGAAATTGACGAAGGCGGAGAGTTTGGGTGTTGCAATCGTGGATGAGGCGGCATTCGGGCAGATGTTAATTTAATGGCCCCGAGTTTGTGATAAAGTACCATTTGGCCTATAATATAAAGC
>DLHV01000137.1 GCA_002483395.1 Chloracidobacterium sp. UBA7659
CTTGATCGAAAGGACGAAGGGCAGTTTTAGCTGCTCGTAAACTTTTCCGAAGAAACATGAGTCGATTCTGATTTTGGATGTAGATGCGGATTTCCAGAAATCCGCAATCCGCAATCCGCAATCCGCAATCGCCTCTCGGAGGCAATAAATGGCTAGATATAGAGATGCGGTGTGCCGGTTGTGCCGCCGCGAAGGTGGAAAGTTATTTTTGAAGGGCGACCGGTGTTTTAAGCCGTCGTGCGCGATCGAAAAGCGGGGAACGAATCCTCCGGGACAGCACGGAGCCGCCCGGCGCAAGATGCTGGCCGGTTACGGCGAACAGCTTCGCGAAAAGCAGAAGGTAAAGCGTATTTACTTCGTGCTGGAAAAACAGTTTCGGAATTATTTCGAAAAAGCCAGAAGCCAGAAAGGCGTGACCGGCGAAAACCTTTTGTTCATGCTTGAAAAGCGTTTGGACAATGTTGTTTATCGGGCGGGTTTTTCTACCTCACGACGCCAGGCCCGGCAGCTCGTCAATCACGGCCATATCGAAGTCAACGGCAAAAAGGTTGACATCCCTTCGTTTCAGGTCAAGGTTGGCGACACGGTGACCGTTAAGGATAAGAGCCACAAAAATACGCACGTCGAAGGCGCATGGCAGACCGCCGCCGGCCGCGGTCGTCCGGGTTGGATCGCACCCGGCGGTAGGGATCTCAGTGTAGCAATTTCCGCTTTGCCGACGCGCACGGACATCGACGCAAATATCAACGAGCAGTTAATCGTCGAGCTTTACAGTAAATAAATTTTAGTCTTGAGAGTTTTGAGAGTTCATGGAGACGCGAGTTATTGCTTACACTCTATTAACCCTCATAACTCTCTGGACTCCAGACTTTTAAAAATATGACACAAAGCAATAATTGGACGGATTTCCAAATGCCGGGTCGTTTGAATGTTGAAACCGAGACCCTTACCCCGCGATACGGCAAGTTTTTTGCACAGCCGTTTGAACGCGGCTTTGGCACGACGATTGGAAACTCGATTCGTCGGGCTCTTCTGTCCGCGATAGAAGGTGCGGCGATCACGGCGGTAAAGATCGAGGGCGTCGAACACGAGTTTTCATCGATCAAGGGCGTCGTCGAAGACGCGACGGACGTAATTCTGAACTTGAAACAGGTGCCTTTTCTGCTCCACGGTACCGGTCCCAAAACGTTGACGATCAGCAAGAAAGGCGCCGGCGAAGTTACAAGCGCCAATATTCAAGGCGACGCCGATATTGAGGTGCTGGATTCGGATATTCATATTGCGACCATCAGCGGATCGGGATCCTTCAACGTCGAAATGCGCTTGAAACGCGGCCGTGGTTATGTTTCCGCCGAGTTGAATAACGACGAGGACCTGTCCGTCGGTTATATCCCGGTCGATTCGGTTCACACGCCGATCAAGAAGGTCAATTACAACGTCGATAAAACTCGTCAGGGTTCGAATACTGAGTTCGACAAGCTGACGATCGAAGTCTGGACGGATGGATCGGTCAAGCCGGACGACTCGATCGGCCTCGCTGCAAAATTGGTGAAGGACCACATGTCGATCTTTATCAATTTCGAAGAGGAAGAAGAAGAATATAAATACGAGGACATCGCCCGTCCGCCGCTTATGCGCAACGACCTGCTCGATAAGCCGGTCGATGAGCTTGAGCTTTCGGTGCGTTCGGCCAANNTACAACTGCCTGAAGAACGCGGACATTCGTTCGATCCGCGATCTTATCCGCAGAAGCGAAAAGGACATGCTCGGCACCAAGAATTTCGGCAAGAAATCGTTGACCGAGATCAAAGACCTGCTCCACGGCATGGGACTAGATTTTGGAATGGATTTTGACGAACAGGGAAATCCGATTCCGGGATCGGGCGGACGAGACTTAGACTAATTTAGTCGAGAGTCGAGAGTCGAGAGTCGAGAGCAGAACAGCTCGTCCGACTCTCGACTCTGAACTCTCGACTCTCGACTGTTTTATGAGACATCAAAAAGCACATCGCAAACTTGGGCGTACCACTGAGCATCGTATTTCGCTGCTCCGCAACCTCGCTACGTCTTTGATAAATGCCGAAAAAGAGCATATTGTAACTACTGTTCCCAAGGCAAAGGAACTTCGTCCGTTCGTTGAAAAGGCAATTACGCTTGCCCGCAAAGCCCAAAGTTTGACCGGTGACGACGTGAAGGTCCGGGAAGTCCATCTCCGTCGGCAAGCAGCTCGTTTTTTCCATGCCGGCAACAGTACTTTCAAGGCGGAGCAGAGCAGGTTCCGCGGAAAGAAGGGCGAGGCCAAAGATCCGATCGAGCGGACCGCCGGTGTAAAGGCCGTCCAGCGTTTATTTGACGAGCTTGGCGTGCGCTACAAGGACCGCAACGGCGGTTACACGCGGATCATCAAGGTCGGACGACGCGTCGGTGACAATGCCGAGTTGGCCGTCATAGAATTGGTCGATAATCCGCGCGAGATGGCGGCAAAGGGCTAGTCTCTTTTTATTAGGAGAAGCACACGATGAGTGAAAATACAGCTTCTGCGAAAGCAATGGAAAAAGAGAAACCGGATACCACAAAAAACGCCGAACGCGGCGGTAAAAAGCCTAAATCGTCACTGGATGCCTCGCTCAACATGGAGGAACTTCGCGAACTCGCCGAACTCGTTAACGAGCATGGCTTTACGGATTTTGAGTTCGAGAACGAGAATATCCGCGTTCGACTGAGCAAAACGATAGCGGCCCCATTTAATCAGCAATTTCAACCCGTTTCGTATGGTCCGGCTTCTGCACCTGTTGCTGCTTCACCATCTGAACCAGTTGCGATCGAGCCGGCCGTTCCCGTTGAAGAAGAGCTTTTTAAGATCACTTCACCGATCGTCGGCACGTTCTATCGTTCCGCCGGGCCCGATAAGGAGCCGTATGTGAAAGAGGGAAGTAAGGTCTCGGAGACCTCGATTGTCTGCATTGTTGAAGCAATGAAGCTTATGAACGAGATCGAGGCCGAAGTTTCGGGCGAGGTTGTTAAGATCTACGTAGAGAACGGCCAGCCGGTCGAGTACGGCCAGCCGTTGTTCGTCATTGAGTAGCCGGGGGCCCGGGTCGCCCAAGATGTTCGAGAAGATCCTCATCGCCAACCGGGGCGAGATCGCCCTGCGCATCCAGCGGGCCTGCCGCGAGATGGGCATCAAGACCGTGGCCATCCACTCGGAGGCCGACGCGGACGCGAAGTACGTGATGCTCGCCGACGAGTCGGTGTGCATCGGGCCGCCGTCCTCGCGCGACAGCTACCTGAACATCCCCGCGATCATCAGCGCCGCCGAGGTGACGGACGCGCAGGCGATCCACCCGGGCTACGGCTTCCTCTCGGAGAACGCGCGTTTCGCCGAGATTCTGGAGGAACACAAGATCACCTTCATCGGGCCGACGTCCGAGCACATCCGCATGATGGGCGACAAGATCGAGGCCAAGAACACGGCCCGCCGCCTCGGCATTCCCTGCGTTCCCGGCTCCGATGGCGCGGTGAAGAACGAGCAGGAGGCCATGCGCACCGCCAAGGACATGGGGTTTCCTGTCCTCGTCAAGGCGGCGGCCGGCGGCGGCGGACGCGGCAT
>DLHV01000004.1 GCA_002483395.1 Chloracidobacterium sp. UBA7659
GGGCGACAAACCGGCCCAGGCCGATTACGATGGCGACGGCAAAACGGACGCCGCCGTCTATCGCGACTCAAACTACACATGGTACATCCAGGGCAGTTCGGCCGGATATTACACCGTCGTTTGGGGAGCAACGGGCGACACGCCCGCGTCGGCCGACTACGATGGGGACGGCAAAGCCGACATCGCCGTCTGGCGGACAAGCAACCGGAAATTCTATTCTATAAATAGCTCGAACCAGTCTCTAAATACGATCGACACAACCTTTAACCCGTCAAGCCCGGCATGGTTTACAGTCAGCGGCGATTACGACGGCGACGGTAAAGCGGACTACGGCGTCTACGATCAAAACGCCGCCAATTGGTACATCCGCTCAAGCCTTAGCGGAGCATTCCCAGGCAGCCCGGTTCAATGGGGAGCCTCCGGCGACACCGCCGTCCAAAACGACTACGACGGCGACGGCAAAGTAGACTACGCCGTCTGGACGCCATCGGGCGCAAACACCGGCCGCTGGCACATCCTAAACAGCGCCGACCAATCGACAAGAAACCAAACCTGGGGCCAACAATCCGACATCCCCGTCCCGGCACTTTATAGGAGATAGGTAAGGACAATTCACCCTGACCGATAGGCGAACGAACGAATAACGAAGAAAAGAGAATAGTTATGCGAAACAAAATAGATACATCCAATTGTCGGAGTCGAAATTCACGTGCGGCGGTCACTCTGGCCACGCTCGTAACGATCCTGATGCTCCTTGCGTCCTCCGGCTTTGGGCAGAACGTAATGCCTTCCGACTACAAGGCAGATCAAGTTCTAAAAAGCAACGCGAGAGTGAATCCGACTTCGCGGGCAATGGAACTTTCGATTCCAATTGGCGGCTATAAAGGCCGGGCTGGAAACGGACTGCCGATCTCGTTTAACTATTCGTCGAAGGTCTGGCAAATGGAGACGACGCTTGGTGGACCCTTTGAGTTTATGAGCGGTACAAAGACCGCCCTTGCTCCGCTTTATGCAAAACGCACCGCTGCGGGCTGGTCCTCGAATCTTGGTTCACCGAGAATAGAATTCCCGCCAAATGTTTACGAGGGCTTTCACACCGGCAGCATGTATGACGGACAAGTTTATCAGCCCATGGAATGCACAAGTAACTGTTCGAGCGAGAACTATAACATTTACTATATAAAACGAGTTCAGGTCATCATGCCTGATGGATCGTCACATGAATTTCGAAAGGACGACATTGTGTATTCTTACGGTTCGAAAGACAGTCCAGGGACGCAGGATATGACCGGAATCTTTCTTTCCGTCGACGGTACGAGAATGAGGCTTGACCTTACTTCTTCCGATGCCACGCTGTTTATGCCCGACGGGAGCAGATATCTATTTGGAACGCCAGCCAGCCAATTGCAGGCGAGTTCGTTTATCGATCGTCATGGCAACAAAATGACTTTCAATACGTCCACAAGAACGTGGACCGACACGATCGGACGGGTTGTCGCCGATCCGCTGCCGCAAAACTGGAATTCTCAAGAACAGACCGTCGGAACAGCCGAAGCGGCATTTCCGGGGCTTGGCAGCCAAACGCTTGATGTAGATTTCGTTTGGGCGTATTTGAAAGACCCGACGACTAGCGCAAGCGTGATCGACGACCCCGACAACACAAGTCAAACGCTTTATTATGGAAGCGATTATTACTGCAACGATGGCGGCGCAATTGCGCATTATTACCGGAGCGGCGAACATCTGTTCGACAATCCCGAATCGAGCATTATTTGGGTATGTTCTTCACAAACGGTACGGTTTAACCCAATTGTCCTTTCGCAAATAAACCTGCCCAATGGTCAGAGCTACCAGTTCAAATACAATGCCTACGGTGAAATAACAAAGATCATCTATCCGACCGGAGGATACGAGAGATTCAAATACGCTCAAGTCCTGACCGTTCAACCATCGGGCGTGAGTTACGATCAGGCAAACCGCGGCGTGATCGACCGGTGGATCAGCCCGAAAGGCGACGGCACCGACGAGATTCATTGGGAATATGATAACNNCCGGCACACGAACCGAACAACTGATCATGACCGAAAGCGAGGGCACGCCGCAGCCATACGGTTTCGGCAACGCCAAGACCGGCAGGCCGTATGAAGAACGGACCTACTCATCGACAAATCAACTCCTGGTTCGAAAACTAACTGATTATGAAACGACCGGCCCGCAATCCGGTGGACACGGCGAAGCGTCTCGCGACCTTCGCCCAACCAAGCAAGTCTCGATTATCTTCGAACCCGGAAACAGCAATGCCATCGCTACAATGACCGAGACGGTCTATGACACGACCGGCAGTTCCGACCCGGCGTACTTCTCATCGATTAATCCGAAACAGGCAAAAGCGTACAATTACAAAGTATTGGACCTTAATAGCGCTCAGACCGCTGATTTGCAGACCATTGTCGCACTTTTTAGCGAAAGCGATCTCGTATCGATTTCTGAAAGTGACTATTCATACGATCCAGCATACAAACAGCGCGGCATTCTAGGCAGGGTCTCTGAGACAAGGGTTCTGAACCCAACTAATACAACGGATATCCTTGCCAAGAGCCAATTTGTCTACGACGAAACTGCCTATTTCGATAACAATTACACGACGACTAATTGGGAAAACCCGAATTCGAATCTTCGCGGAAATGTGACGACCGCCCGAACGTGGGTAAAGGACACGAACACTTGGCTTGAAGCACACACGATGTTCGACAATTTCGGCAATGTCCGAAAGGTCTGGGATACAAGCGGCGATCCGTCTAGGTTTGTGGAAACAGAGTACGACCCAATCTATAAATACACCTATCCAACTAAGACGAAAGCTCCTGCCCCTGACCCTACGGGCGCTCATGGCATGACTGAAGGCTCGGAGATATCAAGAGTTTATGATTTCAATACAGGGTTACTAACTTCCGTAACCGATGCCAACGGGCAAACGGCGACCACCGAATATGACAATCTCCTCCGTCCAATCAGAATAAATCCCCTGCCGGGGGAAGCGTTTCCGAAACAATTTACAACGACACTCCTAATAACCTTTGGGTGAAATCCCGGCAGCAGATCGACGAGAGTAGCTGGGCGGAGAGAACGACGTACATCAACAACCTCGGACGGGCGTTCAAGACTCGCACAAAAGATTTACAAGGCGATGTAATGTCACAAGTCAAGTTCGATAGCTTCGGTAGAGTCGAGAAGACCTCAAATCCGTATCGGGTGGATGCGAGCGGCAATCCGACTGAGACCGTCTATTGGTCAAAACCCAGATATGACGAGCAGAATCGAGTAGTTGAAACGTTCGCACCGGCGCCTGAGGGTCAGACAGGAATGAGTCTGGGAACGGTCCAGTTTGGCATTTCAACATTACCGAATCTGGTCGGGACATACGCAGTGGCAATCGATGCTTCGGGAAGAAAATCAAGAGCAATTTCGGGGATTTATGGCTTGATGCGGGTTGACGAAGCAACCGGAAAGGGCGGCACGGTTGACGAGGATCTGGGAACGCTTTCGAATCCAACTCAGCCGACTTCGTATAGCTACAACATCAAGGGCGAGATGATCAAGATCACGCAAGGTTCGCAGAATCGCTACTTTATGTACGATTCGCTTGGCCGCCTGATCAGAGTTAGGCAGCCCGAGCAAACACCTAATCCAAGTCTTGCAACGAGCGGAAATCCAGACAACAACCAATGGACAGCAGACTACAGTTACGATGATTTGGGAAACGTTCTCAGCGTTACCGATGCGAAGAATATCACAATTACAAATTTGTATGACAAGGCCGGTCGAACTGTAAAAAGAACATATTCGGACGGAACGCCCGAAGTTGAATATTTTTACGATGGCAAGGGCTTGCCTGCGGTTCCGCAGTTTTCCAGAGGTTCGTTGACAAAAGTTACGAGTTCTGTTTCCGAAGACCGTTTCACAAGTTTTGACAATCTGGGCAGATTGCTATCAAGCCAGCAGATTACCGACGGGCAAACTTACAATTTCGGTTACAAATACAATCGTTCGGGCGGACTGCTGGAAGAAACATATCCAAGTGGACGGATTGTGAGGAATTTCCTCGATAGCGATGGCGGACTGAATCTTGTGAATACCAAGCCGGCAAACGGATTGGTAAAAACGGTCGCCTCAAGTTTCGATTATTCGGCAACAGGCAGCGTCAAAAAGATGAAGCTCGGCAACGGCCTGTGGGAGACGGCGCAGGTCAATGAGCTTCATCAATTGACTCAGGTTGGTTTGGGGACAACACAAACGAACAATGATCTGTTCAAGATCGATTACGAATACGGCGAACTGAACACGGATGGGACCACGGTTGATACCGCAAAGAACATCGGGATGATCGCAAAAACAACCACGACAATACCGACGACGAATTTTGTTCAGACCTTCAAGTATGACGAATTGAATCGCCTTACGGAAGCCGTGGAAAAAACCGGAGCGACGCAGAATTGGAAACAGACATTTGGCTACGACCGGTTCGGGAATCGGACAAGCCGATATCAAATGATCGGGAACGATGTTCTTCCGATAAACAACGTCACTCATCCGACGATCGATCAGACGAACAACCGTTTCACGACAGGTCAGGGTTATGTCTATGATCTCAACGGCAATCTGATCCAGGACGCGGAAGGCAGGAACTTTACATTCAACGGCGATGACAAGCAAACCGAAGTAAGAGATGCCGCCAATAACGTTATCGGGCAATACGCTTACGACGGAAGCGGAGCGAGGATCAAGAAAGTCACCAATACAGAAACGACGGTTTTTGTATTCGATGCAGGTGGAGCGTTGGCCGCCGAGTATTCGACTCAAACGCCGCCAACCAACCCGACAACTTCATATTTAACAACCGACCATTTGGGATGTTAACAAGCGTGAAAAAATGA
>DLHV01000033.1 GCA_002483395.1 Chloracidobacterium sp. UBA7659
GATAATCTTTGCAGGCAGGCGTTTTTTTTTGATGGACGTACTTTCCGAGGTCCTGAAGATCGTAAAGCTCGAGGGCGCGCTGTTTTTTAATGCGGAGCTCTCGGCGCCCTGGTGCCTGCTCGAACCGCGCTCGGATCGAATATCTCCTTATCTCTCACCATCGGCAAACCATCTGATCCTCTACCACTATGTGATGGAGGGGCGGGCCTACGCGCGCGCACCCCTTGGCGAACGTGTCGAGCTGAGCGCCGGCGATGTCATAGTTTTCCCACACGGCGACGAACATTATCTTGGAAATGGCACTCCAGAAAGGCCGGTCGATTCGCTCAAGGTATTTGAAAAGAATCTGGCTGACGGGCTCAAGCTCGCGCGTTTTGGCGGCGGAGGCGAGGCCACGCGGATCGTGTGCGGCTATATGGTGTGTGATCGGCGAATTGGGGACGTATTCCTGAGTGTCCTGCCGCGTTTGCTTAAGGTCCACATAAAAGGCGAGGCGTGGGGCGAATGGCTGGACAACTCGATCCGTTACTCCGTCGACGAAGACGGCAGCTCCATCGCGGGCCGAAATCTGATCGTTGCGAAACTATCGGAGGTTTTATTCGTTGAGACCTTGCGGCGGTATATTAATGAACTGCCTGCGGACCAGATCGGTTGGCTTGCCGGTGTGCGTGATCAGGCAGTTGGCCGGGCACTAGCGCTTATTCACGCCGAGCCTTCGCGAGAATGGACGATCTCGAACCTTGCCCGCGCGGCCGGGTTATCGAGATCGACCCTCGCGGAACGTTTCAAACATTTTTTGGATACTTCGCCGATGGCATATCTTGCCGAATGGCGGTTGAAGCTCGCGAGCGAGTTGCTGGCTTCGTCTGACGACAGCGTCACGACGATCGCCTCGACTGTCGGCTATGGCTCGGAATCCGCCCTGAGCCGCGCATTCAAACGGAAGTTTGGGGCTCCGCCCGCGCAATATCGGCGTGATCAAAAAAGGCGGTGACGAGTTAGTTGTTTGCCCGCCGCTATTGCCTTCGGCCTTGCGACTTTATACATTTCCCATTGAATTTTCTTGAGCAGGCCTTTCTGGTCGTCTTCGATCTTATAAAGGTCGAAGTGTGTAAGTCCGTCGAGGTATTCGACGCTCGCATCGCTGCCGAGTTTCTTTAGCTCGGCCGTCGAGCAGGCGAAGTGCTTCGTCGAGGTGGTTCTGTCAGCGGCTCCTACGATAATGTGGATCTTCGTCAACTGCCAAACATTTGATAAACGCCTTTTGAATACATACCATAGAGTTTTCATTGAGGTATTCTTTTGCACCACGAACTTGTACTCATCCTCGATTTCGGTTCGCAGTACACGCAGCTTATTGCACGGCGTGTGCGCGAGCAGGGAGTTTATTGCGAGATACATCCGTTTCATCTTTCGGCGGAGGAGATAGCCGCGAAAAATCCGAAAGGCGTGATACTTTCGGGCGGCCCGTCGAGCGTGGCGGATGAAGACGCCCCGCGCGTTTTACCGGATTTTTACGATAAGGTCGAAGCGCCTATACTCGGTATTTGTTACGGAATGCAGCTTGTCGCGGCCGATTTGGGCGGTGCGAGCGAGCCGGCCGCCCGCCGCGAATACGGCCATGCGCAGTTAAAGGTGTTGAGCGGCAAGACGGCGTTATTCAGCGAACTGCCGTTCGAACTCGATGTCTGGATGAGCCACGGCGACCACGTCACCCGTCTGCCGAATGGCTTTCAAACAACCGCTACGACCGGTGAAGTTGTCACGGCGATAGAGAGCGAAGAACGTGGCATTTACTGCGTCCAGTTTCACCCAGAGGTGTCGCACACGCCGCTTGGCAAAGAAATTCTTCGTAATTTCCTGTTCAACATCTGCGGGTGCAAAGGCGACTGGACGCCTGCCCAGTTTATAAAAGAAGAGATCGAGAAGATTCGTGATATTGTCGGCCCCGCGGACAATGTTGTCTGCGGTCTGTCGGGCGGTGTCGATTCGACCGTCGCGGCGGTGCTGGTACACGAGGCAATCGGTACGCGGCAAACCTGCATCTTCGTCAATAACGGCCTGCTGCGTTTTCGCGAGTTCGAGGACACGCTTGAGGTCTACAAAAACAACCTTCATCTCAATGTTCGCGGCGTCGATGCTTCTGAAGAATTTTACACTGCGCTGGGAGATGTTGCAGATCCCGAACTGAAACGCAAAGCCATCGGCGGCAAATTCATCGATATTTTCGAAGCCGAGGCGCACAAGATCGGTGATGTGAAATGGCTAGTTCAGGGCACTCTTTACCCGGACGTGATCGAATCCGTTTCGCTTCGCGGCTCGTCCGTGACGATCAAATCGCATCACAACGTCGGCGGNNCTCTATCCCGACGTGATCGAAAGCGGCGCCGCGGCCGACGGGCCGGCCGACACGATCAAGCTGCATCACAACGTCGGCGGCCTGCCGGAGAAAATGAAGCTCAAGCTGATCGAGCCGCTTCGCGAATTATTCAAGGACGAAGTCCGCCTGATCGGTAAAGACTTGGGAATTCCTGACGAAATATTGCAGCGGCATCCGTTTCCCGGCCCCGGCCTCGGCGTCCGCATCCTAGGCGACATCACGCCCGAAAAGGTCGAGCTGCTGCAAAAAGCCGACAGCATCTTTATAGAAGAGCTGCACAATTTCGGCATCTACAAAGACGTCTGGCAGGCCTTCGCCGTCCTTCTGCCGATCCAATCAGTCGGGGTCATGGGCGATTTTCGAACCTATGAAAAAACGATTGCTCTCCGCGCGGTCACTAGCACCGACGGTATGACCGCCGATTGGGCCCGCCTGCCGCACGATTTTCTGGCAAAAGTTTCGTCCCGAATTACTTCTGAGGTCCGCGGCGTAAACCGCGTCGTTTACGATATCTCATCAAAGCCGCCGAGCACGATCGAGTGGGAATAGTTCGTAGTCTGGAGTTCCGCTTTCAGGCGGTTTTCACAATGATATAATCGCCTACACTTCTTATGCCGGAAGCCGCGCAATCGATCGTAGAATTTAAAAACGTCCGCTACGAGATTGGCGGCGCCCGGATACTTGATGATTTGAATTTTTCCATCAGTGCGGGCGAGATCCTTATTTTACTCGGCGAATCAGGCTGCGGCAAGACGACGACGCTCAAGCTTATCAACGGATTGATTATGCCAACCGGCGGCGATGTGCTCGTTGAAGGCATGGCGACGATCGATTGGGACCTGATCAAATTGCGGCGGCGGATCGGTTATGTCCTTCAAGACGGCGGTCTGTTTCCGCATTTTACTGTAAAAGAAAACGTTGCCCTTACGCCGAGTCTTGCAAATTGGGATAAGGCAAAGACATCAGGCCGGGCTCTCGAGATGCTCGGCCTTGTCGGATTAAGTGCGGAGAAATTTGCCAGCCGGTTCCCGCACGAACTCTCCGGCGGTCAGCGGCAGCGTGTCGGCGTGGCCCGTGCTCTTGCCGCTGATCCCGATCTGCTGCTCCTCGACGAGCCGACGAACCACCTCGANNGATCTGCTGCTCCTCGACGAGCCCTTTGGTGCGCTTGATGCGATCACCCGGACAAATTTGCAGAAAGAGTTTGCAAAGCTTGTTAGAGACCTTGGCAAAACCGCCATCTTCGTCACACACGACCTTCACGAAGCAATGATCCTTGGTACCCGGATCGCGCTGATGGATAAGGGAAAGATCGTCCTGCTCGATACACCCGAAATCTTTCGGAAATCGGATCTTCCACTTGTGCGTGCATACCTCGAAACAATTGCGGTCTAACAAAAGCCTTTTATCGACCGGCTGACCTTTGTAGTTGTGGCAAAAAATCCACTCGCCGAAGTTCTTCAACGCGGTTCAATTTAAGAGCGCCTTCGACAATCTCGTATCCGAGCAGAGCAAAAATTCGCCCGCGCGCAAATATCGGTCGTGCGTTGCCGTACCAATCGACACACGATGCCTTGCAGTCGTCATTCTGCGATCTTACCGATTCCGATCTCAATTGCCCTAGCCAGCTGAACCGCAATCCATCGTTCTTCAGAAAAACTATCGAGGCCGATCCCTCGCGTAACTGTTCGTAGCCGGGACGGCCACCGCCGGTGATCGGAAGCCCGAGCATGCCGCTATCGGCGGCTTCGGGTTTGTAGAAAAATCCCTGACTGCGAGTCTCGCCCTGCGAGGCACCCTTTATGCTGTAGGTATCGACAACGCGAGGCTGCTGATCCAATCGGACTGATGTAAAGAAGAGATCATTGCCATTCGTCCCGACGACAATGCCGTCATTTGCCAGGGCGTCCAGCCGATCTACGTTGTGCGGAAGCGGGATGGCCGAGTTCGCGCCTGTTTTCCAGTTCACGATGTATAGCTTATTCTCGGTGGACGTCGCCGGCGGGCCCCATCCGCTGCCAATTCCGTATAAAAGATAGTCTCCCACGAAACGGTTCTGGAATGTGTCGCCGGCGACCNNTCTCGATAGCTGGACGCCGGGGCGACCGTACTGCCGTCTGCAAACCCGTTCGAAGGCACGCGAAGCAGGGCCACGGCGCCCTCGCTTACCTCGGAGCTCCACATACCGTCACCGTTCGATTCCGAGCGAACCAGCACGTTCAAATTGTTGTCTTCATCTTCCAGGAAGGAGAATTGATCCACAGGGCTTCCGGACACGCGAAGAGCACTCGGTTCGGCTCCGTCGAGCGGCATTCGAAAGAGCATCGACCGGTTTCGTTCCTTCTCGTTTTCGTAATCCCACGTGGTGGCCCACACGTAGACTGACTTCGCGGAAACATAAAACACGTTTCCCGGAGGCCCGAGAACCGACGCAGCGTCGCAGGTCATTTCATAGTTCGACAGGTCGCACGTTGTTACGGTATGCAAAGCAAGTTCGTCGTCGTAATCGATTCCCTGTTCGGCACGATAGACATGCTGAGCCGAAACGATACGGCGAAATTCGCTCTGCTTCGCTCCCTTATGCCACTTCCGAAGGGCTGGGAATGAATTGAGCACATTCTTTTCGTCCCAGCCGAGATACAGCGGCGAATAAAAAATCAGTTTGTTTCCGATAAGCCGGCTTGAATAGTTTCGCGACGAGTAATAATCGTTTGAACGCAGGTGATATGTCGACCGGTATTTAAGGCCACCGTCGCGGTCGATCTTGAAAAGGCCAACCTCAGTACCGCCGCGATCGTAGCTATACCCGATAACAACAATATTGTCGCCCGAGATCAGCATTTCGTCGTACCATGTGTCGCTTGGGTCTATATCGGGCCCGAATGCGTTAATAGCCGAGACGGGCTTCAACGAATTGTCGCCGATCGCGATAGTAAATAGCCGCCCGCGGCGGAGGACAACCAGATGATCTCCATGCATCTTGACGATCCCGCCCTCGTCGACGCCCGCGTGCTGGGTATTGGTTATCGATTCTGATCCGGAGGCGCCGTCACTCTTGAACGACGCCCCCGCGGACACAGAAACCGATTCCGTCACCGCCCCCATACCGTCGCCAGTGCCATTTCCGCTGCCATATCCGACACCTCGCCGTTTTCTAGTGATCCTTTTGAAGAACCTTTTCAATTCCAGCTCTGAAGAAAAGGCTTTCAGATGCTTTTTCGGCCGGCGATTTTGCTCGCCGTTCAGGGTATTCGCTGCGCCGCTGCTGGCAGCGGGCCATGTCGCAAGCACAGCAATGCAAAACAGTATCGCGAATGCAGTGACGATCGGACTCTTCATATGAACTCCACTTCTAAAATCTTCGTTTCAAAGGCTCACTAGACAGAACGATACACACGACCTGGCTTGCAGGTTCACGCTGCCGTTTACTGTATTGTTGCAGTGAGTTATAAGTTTTGTTGCACGAAGCCGCGGTAGCGTTGCTTTACAGGCAGCGAGCCCGAAAGGTTTTTCTGGTACAATTCGAGGCAGTAATATACGCAAATATTTATATCATTTGGAGACTGGATACATGAACGTCAAGAATTCCGGATTGAGGAAGACCTCGCGACGCGAGTTTGCAAAATCGGCTGGCGCCGCCGGATTGGCTGCAATCGCTTTGTTTCGAAGTTCAAAGGGTGAAATGACGGGTTTCATAGACGGCGATCCTTTTCCCGAACTTGTCGAGGTCACGATCGGCGAGCTTCAGGCGAAGATGAAATCGGGGAAGCTGACGGCGAGACGGCTTACGGAGATGTACTTGGATCGAATAAGGCAGGTCGATACAAAAACGCGGTCTGTGCTTGAGTTAAACCCGGACGCTCTCGCGATCGCCGACCAATTGGACAAAGAGCGTAAGCGCGGAAAAGTACGCTCGATGCTGCACGGCATTCCGGTATTGATAAAGGACAACATCGATACGGCCGACAGGATGCATACTACTGCCGGTTCGCTTGCTCTCGTCGACGCTCCGACGCCAAAGCAGGATGCATTCGTCGCACAGCAACTCCGAAAAGCAGGGGCCGTGATACTCGGCAAAACGAACCTCAGCGAATGGGCGAATTTCCGCGGCAACCGGTCGATCAGCGGCTGGTCAGGGCGCGGTGGACAGACAAACAACCCGTATTTTCTGGATCAGAATCCGTGCGGCTCAAGCTCCGGGTCGGGCGTCGCTGTCTCGGCAAATCTTTGCGCCGCCGCCGTCGGCACCGAAACGAATGGCTCGATCATCTGCCCTGCGAATACAAACGGAATCGTCGGCATTAAGCCGACCCTCGGTTTAATATCGCGGAGCGGCATCATTCCCATCGCCCATACACAAGACACCGCCGGTCCGATGGCAAGAACCGTGACGGACGCTGCCATCATGCTTGGTGCCATGGTTGGCCGCGATAAGCAAGACCTAATTACGGCCGATGCGGGCAAGAAAGCCGCGAAGGACTACACAAAATTCCTTGACCTTGAGGGTCTCAAAGGAGCTCGCCTTGGATTGGTTATGCAGTTTGCGCCAAGGCAGAACCCTGCGCCCTATATTGCGTATTATAAACTATTTATCGACAAGCTTCGGGAGGCCGGGGCGACGCTGATCGATGTGACATTTGCCGTCGATTACAGCAAGGTTCAGACCGACCGGACCGACGTTTTGCTCTACGAATTTAAGTCGGATCTAAACAAATATCTCGCCGCCCGAGGCTCAAAATATAAGACGCTCGCCGACATAATGNNAAAGACAAGGAGCTGCAGGTGTTCGGCCAGGAGCTCTTTGTCCAGTCACAAGCAAAAGGTGAACTTACGGACAAGGCTTACATCAATGCCGTAACAAAGGTAAAACGTGCGGCACGCGAAGACGGCATCGACGCCGTACTTGCAAAAGACAAACTCGACGCACTGGTCGCGCCTACAAGCGGGCAAACTTGGGCGATCGCGGCAACAGCCGGTTATCCGTATATCACGGTTCCACTCGGGCTCCGTGATTTACCCGCGTCAACCAACGCCGCTGGCAATCCTATCCCGGCTTCGATCGCGGCAACAGGCATGGCATTCTTCGGCAATGCCTTTTCCGAACCGGCGCTGATCAAATACGCCTACGCTTTCGAGCAAATGACAAAAGGCCGCATCACGCCGCAGTTCCTGCCGACCTTTCCGAAGAAGCCGTGACCCTCGTGACCTATGGCTGATGGTACCACGCTCCGCGTCCGCGGCCATGGAGGGCAAGATGATCGGTTCATCCGTATAGATTCCGACGGTCACGTTAGTATTCTTTACTTGGAGTTCGATCTGAATTTTCGAGATCTCTTTTTCTTTTATTTCGATCTTTTTAATGACATGTTTTGTAAAGCCAGAAGCCTTAGTGGTCAGATCGTATGTGCCTGCGGCAACATCTTTGAAAACACAAATTCCGTCATCATTTGAGGTTGCTTTTCGTTTAACCTTTCCTTGTGCCAATACGAATTGAACCCCGGGGATGACTGCTCCCGCCGAGTCGTAAACCGTAACAGTAAGGGAACTGGTTTCATCCGCGCTTAATGTTCGGGTAATATTGATTTTTGAATCCCCTACCGGCTTTCCGTCATTCTTCTGACCAAAAGAGGCGGCGACCAACCCAAAAATCATAGCAAAAGCCGCGGCTGCGACACTACCAACTCTCCTTCTTATTGCGCGCAGTTCTACAGGACAATCGCTTGTTGCCACCGTTCCGTCAGTCCGTCGATAGAGACGAATGCACAGCCTGCCCTCTCGTTCACGAATAAGCCGTTCAATCTCGGCCGCCGTCATCGCCTCGATATTAAAGATGTTTAGCTGACAGGAATCACATCGCCTTACCCTGTCGTCGCCGGACATGGAATCCCACGGCACCGGACACGGTTTTGCAACTCTTAATCTATTAATGTCAAAATTTTTGGTACTCATAAAAAAGGGGAGGACATTTCTCCGATGCAGCTACATTTGTTAATAGTTGCTTCGGCCACGCCGAGCATTAATTATGTTGCCATTGAAAACTAAATCCCACGACCAAAAAAGGAAATGAGTTTTTTTAGGAGCTTAAGTCGTCCATAGCGGCTCCTAGCCTTTCAAGGCCGTCGCGCAGCATCTTGATGTCACAGGTGATTCCGATCCGGAAATGATCGGCGGCGTAGAAGAAGCTGCCGGGAACAACCGATGTTTCGTATTTTTCTCGAAGCAATTTATAGAGTTTCTCCGTGTCGGAGCTTAACAGGCGAGGGAAAACGGTAGTGCCGTACGCCGGTTTGAAGGTTTCCAAATCGTCACGCGAGTCGAGGAATCCGTTCAACAGTGGACGATTTGTATCGAGCAGACGCCGGGCCCGATCGCGAAATATATCCAGGTTCTGCAATGCTATTAAACTCAGCCGTTCGGCGACGTGGACATTGGTCGCGCCGAACAGGTCGTTCAGCCTGTGCATTTTTTGGGCAGAATCTTTGTCGGCCAGTATCCAGCCGCATCGCAGTCCCGACAGGCCGTATGTTTTTGTCAGACTATTTGTGACTACAAAATTATCGCCGAGATGAAACGACGAACGGGGAGCGTCTTCAAACATCGTGTCCAGATAAACCTCGTCAACCAGGACCTTTGATCCGACGCGGGCGGCCGCCATGCCTATTTGTCTTAGTTTTTCGTCCGGGGTATGGGCGCAGGACGGATTGTGCAGGTTTGTAACGATGACGAGCCTTGTCTTGTCAGTGATCTTGTTTTCAACATCTTCAATGTCGATTTGAAAAGCGTTCTCGTGCCGACGTTCGAAGAATTTCACATTTGCCCCCAAATATTCGGCCGCGGAAACGAGCAGCTCGTAGACCGGAGTTTCGATCAGAACTTCACACCCGGGTTCTGTCAACGTGGCCATCGCCAGATGATTTGCCATCGATGTCCCGAAAGACAGAACGACATTTTCGCTTTTTACTTCACTTCTTGCAGCGATCGCTTCGATCAACGGCTCATAGCCGTAAACGCCGTAAGTAAGCTCGAGATCTTCCTTTTCAAACGGAAAATCCTCCATCAAAAAATTCGGGATCCCACTTGTCGAAAGATTGTATTTGGCGGCCGATCTCAGCTTCGCCCAATTCATGTAAGGCGATTCGACAGTTCTCATTTCTTGCCCTTCCACAAGTAAAAGGTTGGGATCCCAATCACCATTATCGCTAAACCGATCGCACTGTTTTCCGGGTACTTATAAATTGTATTGGCCACAACAAAAAAACAGCCGGCGATAAAAAAGATCGTGGTAAAGGGGTGAAGGGGAATTTTGAATTTCGTTTCGCTTTTATCGCGCCGGCGGAAAATAAAAACACAGGTCGCGGTTAGCCCGAAAAAAATAAAGTCCACCGAAACGACATAGTTTAGGATCTGTTCGTATTTTCCGGAGAGCGCGATGACCATCGCCCACACTCCCTGCAAAACGATCGCTGTGACCGGCACGAGTGTTTTCGGATGCAGCCATGCAACACGTCTGAAGAACAACCCGTCGTCAGCCATTGCGAAATAAACGCGTGGGGCGGTCAGCATTCCCTGACTCAGGAATCCGAGCGTTGAGATCGCAATGCCGACCGCAATGATCTTCGCCCCGGTTTCGCCAAGAGCTATACGCATTACTTCCGACACAGGTGTTTTCGTTTGCATTAAACCTTCAACGCCAAGGACATAGACACATACGAAATTTACACTCAGGTAAAGCAGGATCACGCCAAGCACTCCGATAAGCAGGCCGCGCGGCAGGTCCCGCTGCGGATCACGCAACTCACCGGCTACGAAACAAGACGTTTGCCAGCCGCCGTAAGCGAACATTACAGGAACCAGTGCCGCTCCCATGGCGGTTAAAAGATCTAACGAAACAGGACGGTCGAGAACAGTTGCCGTTTTTGCGCCCGAGGGATTCGCGAGAGCAAAACCGAGCGTCACGAGCATGACGATCGCGGCTATTTTCAACGTCATCAAGACGTTCTGGACCGTGCTGCCCGTGCGAACGCCCAGACAATTGACGATCGTCAGCAAAGCGAGGGCAATAGCAGCGATCAGCCAGTCGCTGACGTTGATATGCGTCAACTCGATAAAATATCGTCCGAATGTAATGGCGACCGCGGCCATTCCGCCCGTCTGAATAACAAGCAGCAGAGACCAGCCGTAAATGAAAGCTATCGACGGATGATAAGCATCGCGCAGGTATGCGTATTGTCCGCCCGTGTGCGGCCGACGTTCGGCAAGTTCGGCGTAAACGAATGCCCCGGCAAGCGCGATCGATCCACCGATAACCCATGCTCCGAGAATCAGGAAAGGCGAATGAACCTGCTGGGCGACGACATAAGGATTCATAAAGATCCCCGAGCCGATTATTCCACCCATCACGATCATCGTGGCGTCAAACAGCCCCAGGCGGCGCAAGAGACCTGAACCATCGGTTCGTTCACCACCGTTCTCTTCTATGTTCACATTCTCGTTGGCCATTCTTTCCTAAATTTGCCCAAACTTTGCGGGCAGGTCTATTTGTTCATATGAGAATACCCTCGTAAGAAAGCGTTACAAAATGCATTTACGTCATATTACAAACCCGATTCTAAAAACCGGGACGCGCCATGGGACGAAGCGGTGTACTATAATGCGGCAATGCGCGGATTCCTGGAATTTCTAAAGCAAAACTGGCCCGAACTGCTCACGCTGACCCGCGAGCATATTTTCCTTGTCTTTATTTCCACCGGCATGGCGATCCTGATCGGAGTGCCGCTTGGGATTTTGCTCACTCGCATTAGGTCGCTGCAAACACCGATTCTCGGCTTTGCAAACATTATGCAGACGGTGCCGAGCCTCGCCCTTTTCGGCCTGCTAATTCCAATTCCATTCATCGGCGGCATTGGTGCCAGAACGGCGGTGATCGCCCTGGCCCTTTATGCCTTGCTGCCGGTCATCCGCAACACGGTGACAGGCATTTTGGGCATCGATCCGAAGGTACGCGAAGCGGCGACGGCGATGGGCATGACAGGCGGGCAAATCCTGAGGATGGTCGAGCTGCCGCTGGCGATGCCGGTGATGCTGACGGGAATCAGAGTCGCCGTCGTCATTTCGGTCGGGGTCGCAACTGTGGCCGCCGCGGTCGGAGCCGGTGGACTCGGGACATATATCTTCCGCGGCTTGAGGCAGAACGACAATAATTTGCTTCTCGCCGGTGCCATCGCTTCGGCCTTGCTTGCCTTGTTATGCGATTTTGTATTGGGGCAGATCGAAAAATCTTATGCGATCGGCGAGCGGCAGTCTTCCACGCGTCGAAGAGTGATCGGATTGGCGTTCGCAGGCCTTTTTGTGACGATCATTGGTTTTAGCTTTATTCCAAATTTCAAATCCGAAATTTCAAATGGAAATTCCGTACCCGGCGAAGCCAAAAAGCCAGTAATCGTTGGGTCGAAGGACTTTACGGAGTCAGTCATCCTGGCCGAGATCCTCGCTCAGATGCTCGAAAAGCAGGGCATTGCGGTCGAACGGCGGTTCGAGCTTGGCGGCAATATTCCACACGAATCTCTGCTCTCTGGGCAGATCGACGTTTATCCCGAATACACCGGCACCGCCTACACAGCTATTCTAAAAAAGAAGCCGATCACCGATCCGCAGTCGGTTTACGATCAAACTAAAGCGGAGTATGTTTCGCAATTTAGTCTTGTGCTAAGCCCGCCGCTCGGCTTTGCAAACGATTTTGCGATACTCATCCGCGGCGATGTCGCCCGCAAAAACAATCTGAAAACTATCTCCGACGCCGTGCCGCTCGCCCAAAACTGGCAGGCCGGGTTCGGCCAGGACTTTATGTCGCGGGCTGACGGCTATCCCGGATTTTCAAAGGCATACGGCTTCAGCTTCGCCAAACAGCCCCGCGAAATGGACCTCTCGCTCACCTACCGTGCCCTGCAATCCGGCGAACTAGACATCATCGCCGGCAACTCTACCGACGGCCTTATCTCCACCCTCGACCTGTTTCAACTGGCCGACGACAAACGCTATTTTCCACCATATCAGGCTGTGTTTATTGCCCGCCAGGATGCGGTTCCGGTGTTGAATGAGGTTTTTGAGAAATTAAGAGATGCGATTTCGACCGAAGAAATGCGAAAACTGAATTATGAGGTAGACGGAAATAAACGAACGCCGAAAGATGTTGCCGGCGATTGGAATAATTTCCCCGCAGCAAGCTGACGGGGAACTAACCCATTGTGATTGGAATTGGACCGTGTGACGAGCCGTTGGACCACTTTCCATTTTCCACTCAATAATTTCATTTGTTTACACTAACTCCTTTAATATGTCAGTCTTCGCTTCCAATATTTCCGCTTTCAGCTTTTCGATTTGTTCGTGCAATGGCGCCATCATCAACTTGATCTCGTTCATCGTGTATCGGGGCGTGATGTGCTGCGGGCAGTTCCAGTCGAAAGCTTCGACGTTAAGGATCATCGTCCTTTCGATCTTTGCCTTATAATCGGGAATACGGAGTTTTTCGACAAGGTCCGGTGCATCGGCAGTATCTTTAACTTCGATTCGGGCGAGTATCTTCAAACGTCTTTTGCTCGCGTAATCCATCAGAAACAACGCTGCTCGATCATTGTCCGACAAATTTCCGACGCTGATATACTGCAGGTTTCCGCGAAAATCCGCGTAGCCCAACGTCTTTTCATCAAGCACTTTTAGAAAACCCCTTGGACCTCCACGAAACTGGATATATGGATGCGAGCCTTCATTCACCGTGGCCATGTAGAAGCCGTCCCGGCTTTCGATAAAGTCTATTTCCGCGCCACCGAGCGTTGCAGGCTCGGTCCCAGTTCCTTCGAATCGAGCATAATGTTTCCGCGAGCCGTAGTGTTCCTGCGCTCGTTTTACGCCTTCGGTAAACATAATGTTGTAGAATTTGTTCGCCATGGAGACTCCAATAACGACGCGGAACGGAAGCGCTCCGCGTCGGTTAGTTTTCTAGTTATCAAGCCTGAGCGGACCGCCTAAGTGGCACTTCAACTATCGGAAAGTCGATCTCGGTTTGCGCGACCTGGTTGAAATAATTGGTGAAAATATTAAGTGCAACGTGCGCAACGATTTCTGCTACGCCGCCATCCGAAAATCCCGCGTCTCTGACAGCCTTTAGGTCCTCATCCGTTACGTTCCCGCGTTTCTCAAGAACGGCTTTTGCGAACTTCAACGCGGCGTCGGTTATTGTGTCGTTGCTGTTTCCGGCGCGTGCCGCCAAAAGCTCTTCTTCAGTCAATCCACTCATTTTGCCGGCCGCCGTATGTGCCGAAAGACAATAGCCGCAGCCGTTTGCTTCCGCTGTCAAAACTGCGATCTGCTCACGAAGTTTTGCGTTCAATGTGCGGCCAACCGTTGAGCTAAAATTAAGAGCCGCTTCCAACACCGCCGGCGACTGCGCCATGGTTTTCATCAGATTAGGTACAAAGCCTAGTTGTGCATTTACGGCCTCAAGCAATTCCCTTGATTTGCCGTTTGTAGATTCATAATTTACTAAATTAATTCTTGACATATATTTCTCCTATTTTTGCTAATTTGGTTTTTATTACGGCACCCTCAACCTTCGCAAAGTGTCTCAGGCAGCCATTTGAATTTGTGACTTTGGCGGCTTAAACCGTTACGACAACACGCCCAATTTGCTCGTTGGATTCCAAATAGCGATGGGCGTCAGCGTATCGCTCAAGCGGAAAAGTCTTATCGATTACAACTTCCAAATTGCCCGCACGCAGTTCGTTGTAAATATAATCACGGGCTCGTGCCAGTCTCTCAGGCGAGTTATGAACCTCATACACGACGTAGCCGCGGAAAGAAAGCTCCTTCATCATTGTTGAGAAAACCGGCAGGGCAGCTGGTTGTTCTCCCAGTGCACCGTAAAGAAAAACGATGCCCCATTTGCCGCTGCGTCGCCGAGAGATTCGAGCATTCCGCCGAAGATCGGGTCGAAGATCAATCTTGCTCCTTTGCCGTTTGTAACCTCATTAACACGCTCTGCTAGATTTTCTTCGCTTGTTGCAATCACGTGAACCGCGCCAACATCCAATAGGCCCTGTTTTTTCACCGCCGTGCGGGTGGCCGCAATCGGAATCGCTCCGACAGCTTTTGCCAATTGGATAGCCGCTACGCCAATGCTGCTGCTTGCCGCCGTGATAAGGACATAATCCCCTTTCGCCATCTGTCCGTAATCGTTGAGTGCTCCCCAGGCGGTCACGAACGGCATATTGACCGCAGCGGCTTCAGACGGGGAAAGGAAATCAGGATATTTTGAAACGAATCGTGCCGGCAAAATCGCCGTCTCGCCGTGTGTACCATATTTACTTACATCGAATCCAAGCCCCGCTATTACACGATCACAGACCTTTAGACCCGTAACATTCGCCCCGACTGCTTCGATCACGCCGGCCGCGTCGGTCCCGATTCTCGAGCCCGGGGTGGCGGGTGTGAAGACGTACTTGTTTTCACGAAACATGACGTCCGCCCGGTTTAGGCTGACGGCTTCAACCCGGATCCGAACTTCACCTTCGCCTGGATCCTTTAAGGGCACTGATACGAGTTTTAGAACCTCCGCGCCTCCGTATTGATCAAACTGAATAATTTTTGTGGTTTCTGACATAATCCTCACCTTTAATGTTTTCTTAAAATAGCTAGCCAGATATCTAAATCCAATAGTTCATATCTAACTAGCTATATATTCCTTTGATAGTTAGGTTTTATTCCCCTGCCTTGTGTTTCGTATTTTTCGTCAAAAACCTCGCCATCAGGCCTGCGATCTCACTGCCATACTCTTCCAGGGCGAAATGGCCGCCGTCGAAATAGTGGACCTCGATGTTCTTCAGATCTTTTTTGTAGCCCTCCTCGACCCCTTTTACGAGGAAAAACGGATCGTTCTTACCCCAGACAACAAGTGTCGGCGGCTGGTATTTTCGAAAATATTCGTGCCATGAAGGATAGGCTTTGACGTTGGACGTATAGTCCGCGAACAGGGCGATCTGGATCTCGGAGTTGCCGCTGCGGTCTAACAGTGACTGGTCATAGGTCCAGGTGTCCGGTGAAATGCGGCTCGGGTCATGGGCTCCGAACGTGTATTGGTACTTCGTCGTCTCAAGCTTGAGAAAGCCGAGTAGCGTTTCGGTAAATTTCGGATCGCGGGTCTCGCCGTAGGTCTTTAAGAATGTTGCCGCGTCCGACAAGCCGATCNNTAAGCGTTGCCGTTCTGCACGATGATCGATTCGATCCTTTCGGGATGTTTCACCGCGAGGCGAAACCCGATAGGTGAGCCATAATCCTGAACATAGATGCTGTATTTCGACAGCCCGAGGGTTTGTGTAAATTTGTCAACAACATTCGTTAAATTCGCGAATGTGTAGTCAAACTCGTTTACCTTCGGCATCGAGCTTTGCCCGAAGCCAGGATAGTCCGGCGCGACCATGTAAAATTTGTCCGCAAGCTGCGGTATCAGATTGCGAAACATAAACGACGACGACGGAAAGCCGTGCAGAAGCAGAATCGTTGGCTTCTTCCGGTCGCCTGCCTCACGATAGAATATGTCCAGCCCGTCGACCTTTACGGTTTTGTAGGTGACACCCGTTGCAGTGGCTTGTGCCTTAACCGAGGCCACGCCGTTAGCCATCAACAGCCCAAGCGAAACCGCTATGGCGGCGTATCTCAATTGTTTTGAAATTCTTTTCATATTTATTTTGATCTCCCTTTTTTCGTTTTAAAGATGGCGGAAAGGTTTCGTAATTAACATAACTGTCTATATAATCATTCACAGGTTAGACGATATTCCCTAACTTGTCAAATATTTAATTGCAGGTTAGATTATTTCTGTGGGATACGATGCAGGTGGGCAAAATACTATGTTTTANNCTAACAATCTTGGGTTAGACCTTGTAAATACGCGGATCATCGCCGGCGGCAAGGAAATTGATCTATTGGCGAATTTTGATGATCTTCTGGAATGGTTGGTTACAGCCGGTGCAATCGAAAGGTCAGAAGCGGAAAGGGCGAGGAGCGAATGGGCTGGCACAGCCAAAGCACAAGGTATATTTAAGAAGGCCTTGGAATTCCGTGATTCGTTAAGGCAGATGGCCGAAGATTTCTCAAACGGCCGGAGCGTTTCATCGAGTTCGCTCGATTCGTTAAACGACATTCTCAAGTTGAAAGCCGGACATTTTGAGGTGCGGAACGTTGGCGGCAAATATGAGAAACATTTTCGGTTCACATTACCTGCGGTCGAGGGCGTGTTGGTGCCGATTGCTGAAAGCGCGGCCGATCTACTATCTAACGGTGACCTGGGCCTTGTCAGGCAGTGCGAAAACCCGGAGTGTATTTTGTATTTTTACGACACAACAAAGAACCACAAGCGCCATTGGTGCAGTATGGCGGTCTGTGGAAATCGAGCGAAGGCAGCGGCTTTCTATAAAAGGACAAAGACAACAGCCGAATAGCCGTTGCGTTTCATGAAGATACATAAACATTTGGGCAAATGCACTGGAGCCAAGCAAACGTACGCTTCTTTACCGTTCATTCCAAGTATTCCAGAGTGAAACAAAACAAAAAAATAGCGTTGAGATCTCGCAAATCTCAACGCCTAAATACTCGAGGAGTCACAGGAGAATGAACAAACTTGTTTAAGCCGCGATCGGCTCTTGAGCAGACTTGATGCCGTACTCGACGGCTACTTTAGCTAAGGACTTCTTAGCTGTGTACGTCCCCTGCTCAGCCGCGACATAACTGTGCCCATCGGGATGTCCAAGATCTGGGCCACTTATTTGTAATCGAATTCTTGCACCTCCGCCAGCAACACGACCAAACGCGTTGTCAATCGAGCCGCCCTGGCCCTGCTCATGGCCGCGGCAGCACTGCGATAACAGGTCATAGAGAACTCTGTCCCCAAAATATCCTTCCCCGGATAATCAGAGCGAGTTGGTTAAAGTTTTAGTTAAAATACAAAAGCCTTGTCAGTTGTTGAAAGGCTAAGATATTGATTTTAATGGAGCCGCCCATCGGAGTCGAACCGACGACCTTTCGATTACGAATCGAATNNCGAATGCTCTACCAACTGAGCTAGGGCGGCTTATGCAACTCACTGGCCGGTAAGTCCGTTTCGGACTTACGACGCTTGAGCCGAATTCAAAAATATACTTTTCGCCTCGTTCACATGTCAAGTAAGACGGTGAGAATGTCGGTTCAATCTTCTCGCCGTTTCGATCTCTTTCGCATGAATTCGGCGTTCACTCGTAGAAATTTCCGCGCGGGATTTACTTGATGGCATAGCCACGCACCATCTGCTTTGTTTGCACTTCAAATATCCATTTGTCGCTTACCTCGGCGTTGACCCCGTTAACGAAATCGAGGATGCCGGAATTTCCCGCCGTTTTGTCGATTATCAGTGCTCCCGCTACCGGATATGAGAGGTCGTCTTTCGTCACTCCAAGAAGACCGGCTGTGATAGCAGACAGGAATGCGCCTGCGGGTGCGGTTTTCGGCCTGCGGCCCGCTATACACTGCAAGCCGCTTTTGGGAGCGCTCTTTGTCGGGCCGTCTAGTTTTTTTCGAGCTTCTCTACTTTCCGGTTCGCACGGCAGAATATTTTCATAGAGGTTTGCATCGGNNGAATTCAACCGGTACACAATGCCCGCTCTCAAGCTTGATGTGCGTTAGTACAACAAAGATCTGGGCCTTTCCCTTGATCCAAAACGGGCTTCTGCCGCGGGCCGAATAAACCTGGCCGTACGCTTTTGTGCCGACCGGAATGACAACGTAACGCAAGCCTGCCGGAGGCGGCGACACCGGCTCAAACTTTTGCTCGGTTCTCGTTTCCGTTTTCTTTACGGATTCGGACGAGACCTTAGTGACATTGCTCATCGCGCCGTCCGTCAGCGTTTGGGAACCGGATCTCGAATCTGTTTCCGTTTCGGTTGAGGACAACGTTCGGGTGCTGGTGCTTGTTTCACCGCCCGGCCTGCCGACGATTAAGCCGTAAACGTTCTCGATAATAGTAAATTGGACCCAATCGTTACTATTATTCGGACTGCTGTTCACGACCGTCTCAACCTTTATCTTGAACCTGGTTTTGTCAGGCAGCTCGTACGCCACTGCGGTACTCGGCAAATTGCCCTGTCTACCGGCCGCAAGACATTCGGCGCCGTTGCAAAAGCACTGTGCAAATATGTGCTGCGCCGCAAACAGAACAAGTAATGCGACGGCGGCACGCATGGTGAAAAAAAGCAAGTGGGCATTCGTCATTATCGATTTTCTCCAAAAGTTTTCGTTCTAAATCGCGAGATATCCTCTGCAGTACGGACATGAACTAGAGAAGATCACTTTCAGCGGGGAGAAAAACAATCCGTTTCGGAGCATTTAATTTGTAAAACGGGTCTATGTCAAGAACAAAACTCATACAACCGGTAATTCAACAAAATCATATGGCAAATGACCAGCGTGAGTTTGCCAATCAGCGGATATGTAGTAATATCACGATAGTCGACGAAAAGAAACGGTCGTTGTTTTTTATGGAAGGTTTCACAAAAAGGCTGCAGCAATCATTCGACTTCGGTTCAATGGCGGAGATAGCTCGCAGATTAGGTATCCCACATGCGACAATCCGTAACTATTTTCAGGGTCGACTGCCGGCTCCGGATGTTCTGATCAAAATAGCGAATGAAACGAACGTATCTTTGAATTGGCTGTTGATCGGAACCGGCCCAATGTACGTCGGCGATCCAAAGACACTGAGTCTGGGAACGCTGTTTGATCGCCGGATAGAAGAAATCATTGACGAAAAGTTCCGCACACGAACGCATGACGGTGTTCGGGATCTCGGTGCCGTTGACGCAAACCCTGACTTTGACGTCGAGTCCGCCGTCGCAAAATATGGCGACCCGCAACAGGTGATGAGCGAATGGTTCAAACACGAGAGCCGTGATTACCCAGACGACTTTGGCGTCGTCTTCTTTCAAGGTTGGGAGAGTTTTACGCCAGACGAAAAGCTCGACGCCGTCCGCGATGCAAAAAAAGTCCTCGACCGCACATTAAAGAAAAAGTGAGGGCTATATTTTTGCATCCGAAGTTGCATCTATGGTATGGTATCTCATACGCGGAATAATTGAAACGCAAACTCCCATTACAATGCTTTTCTTCCTCGACAAAATCTCTCGGCTGCGTTGTCCCTGGAACCAAAAACCGTTGACTCAGGACGATTTCTATCGCCTGTGCAAACAAAACAATGTCACTGTACAGGAAATGCCTCTGCGAGTGAGTGGGTTCTATTATTGCCTGCTTGGCCGGCATTACATAGCTATCGATACCCGTTTGCGGCATCACAATAAACTGTTCGTCATGTTTCACGAATTCGCACATTTCCTGATGCACGCGCCTGACACCGGCGTCACAGCCAACTTCCACGGCGTCGGTAAAAAGAACCGCAAGGAAGCAGAAGCCGACGCGTTCGCTCTCTGCGCGATCATCCCAAAAACGTGGATCGTAAGCCGAACTGTGGCTGAGATCGCGGAGGAAGAGGGAATTCCCGAAGACATCCTCCGCGAACGCCTTGCTGTTTACGAACTCCGCGGCTGCTGATCTCGAACTCGCCGTCTTTCAGACAATTTGCCCTTGTTAAGTCCTCGGCACCTAAAGCTCAAGAAGGCGCGAATTATTCCGCAACCGGAAATAGCGATCCGTGGCAATTTGCCTGCCATTTGTCGAAGAAAGTTGCGAATACGATCAGATTTACAACGGCACGTTAGTTGCACTTATTACAATTTAAAGCTTACCAATTCGTTTGATGGATAAGCACAAGGGAGAAGTAAAATGCGAAATCAAGTAATCGAAACCGGCAAAGAGGGCTTTTTCAAAGGTGCCATACACGCCGCCGAGCACGTTGCTCAAACAGGCCTGAGGGTTGATAGGTTAAAGGAACGGGCCTCGCACGCCATCGAAGATGGAATGACGGATGCGAGAAGAATAGCTAAGCGCGGGCTTTATGCCGCCGAGGATTTTGTCGATGACACCGCTCATCTAATTAAAAAAGATCCCTGGCTTTCTGTCGGCGTCACATTCGGTGTTGGCCTTGGACTGGGCGCGACGATCGGGTGGCTCGTCGGCCATAAAACACGTGCGCAGTGATGTAGCTGGCCGCCTTTTTTTTGTTAAGTACTTGGGATTCACCGCAAGAAGAGCGGGCTAAGCACCTTGGCGGAGAGGGCTTGCGGGTGCGGACTGTCGGAAACTTTTCCCCGGTCTGCGTCGCACGGTAAAGCTGTATCTGATTAAGGAAGCATGGACAAATGTCCGGCGTTCGCGAGCGGAAAGAACGAAAACAAGACAATTAACGCTTAATTGACCGGGTTGATCGGTAAATGGTCTTGATACTGTAATATGACCAGCTTAAAAACGGACCTTACTTCGAAAGCGGACCTGCAGGAGCATGGTTCGGGCACTGGCTCGACCCGCGGGAAGCGGCCGGTTTACATCGATTTTTTCCCACCCTGCAATAATGCCTGTCCGGCGGGAGAAGACATACAAGGCTGGCTCGCACTTGCTCAAGCCGGACATTACTTCGATGCCTGGAAAAAATTAACCGAAGATAATCCGATGGCTGCGATCCATGGCCGGGTCTGCTACCACCCGTGCGAAAGCTCTTGTAACAGGGGTTTTGTGGACAGCCCGGTCAGCATCCATGCTGTTGAGCGATTCCTGGGTGACATGGCGATAGCGGAAGGATGGAAGTTTCCGGAAAACGAAGCAAAAAGCGGCAAACGCGTACTAATCATTGGCGCCGGCCCGAGCGGGTTGTCGGGAGCCTATCATCTTGCCCGTTTGGGACACGAAGTAAATATTTTTGAAGCCGGACCCATTGCGGGCGGTATGATGAACTTTGGCATTCCCGCCTATCGTCTTCCGCGAAACGTAATCCGCGCCGAGATCAAGCGGATCGAAGACATGGGAGTCGAGATCAAGCTGGATCATAAAGTCACGGACGTGATGGCCGAAAAGAACGAAGGCGGCTTTGACGCTGTGTTTATTGCTATCGGAGCACACATCGGCAAGAAAACCGATATACCCGCCAGGGACGCGAGCAAGATCCTCGACGCCGTCACCTTTCTGAAAGACGTCGAACTTGGCCTAAAACCACAGATCGGAAGACGAGTTGCCATTTACGGCGGCGGCAATACCGCGATGGATGCCGCAAGGACCGCAAAGCGTTTGGGTGCGGAAGAAGCGCTCATCATCTACAGACGCGACCGCGAACACATGCCTGCCCACGACTTTGAAGCCGACGAAGCGTTGAGCGAAGGCATAAAGATCCACTGGCTGAGAACCATCAAAAACCTGGACTCGACTTCTCTGACCGTCGAAAGGATGGAGATCGAAGACGGGAAACCGGTCCCGACCGGCGAATTTGAAACGCTCGAGGCGGACTCTGTCATTCTCGCCCTGGGACAGGCGACAGAGACCGAATTTTTGAGTGGAATTGAGGGAATTGAGTTCACGGATGACGGAACCGTTGTCGTAGATAAACAAATGATGACCGGCCATCCGGGTATATTTGCCGGCGGAGACATGGTTCCCAGCGAGCGCACCGTAACCATTGCGACAGGCCACGGCAAGAAAGCCGCGCGCAATATCGATGCGTGGCTCGGCCAAAATATCTACGAAAAAGTACCGAACAATCCGCTGGTTGCGGTAGAACAATTGCACGTATGGTACCGGACAAATGCCGATGCGAGACAGCAAGCCCATGTTGAACCTGACGTTGCGGTGATCGGATTTAACGAGATCGTTGCCGGGCTTTCAGAAGCCGAAGCCCGTTACGAGATACAGCGGTGTTATTCCTGCGGAAACTGTTTTGAATGCGACGGCTGTTTCGGCGCGTGCCCTGAAAATGCGGTGATCAAGCTTGGAACCGGCAAACGGTATGAATTCGATTACAAGCTTTGCACCGGGTGCGCGGTTTGCTACGAACAATGCCCGTGTCACGCGATCGATATGATAGCCGAACCATGAAGGCGAAATAATGAGACCTGATAAACAAAAAGCCGTCACGCTTGACGGAAACGAGGCGGCCGTTTATGTAGCTTACCGCGTCAATGAAGTATGCGCCATCTACCCGATCACTCCTTCGTCGGCGATGGCGGAATTTGCGGATGAATGGTCGGCAAAGGACATAAAGAACATCTGGGGCAATGTGCCGGAAGTTATTGAAATGCAAAGTGAAGCCGGAGCTGCGGGAACCGTTCACGGAGCTTTGCAGACTGGGTCGCTTACGACCACGTTTACGGCGTCACAAGGCTTGATGCTGATGCTGCCGAACATGTACAAGATCGCGGGGGAGCTTACGCCGACAGTCTTTCATGTGGCCGCACGATCGCTGGCGGCGCAGGGATTGTCGATATTCGGCGATCATCAGGATGTAATGGCCGCGCGAACGACGGGATTTGGGCTGCTGGCCTCAGCGAGCGTGCAGGAAGCACACGACATGGCGCTGATCGCTCAGGCAACTACGCTGCGGTCACGAATTCCGTTTATCCATTTCTTTGACGGGTTCAGAACGTCTCACGAAGTAAACAAAATCGATTTTCTGTCTGACCAACAGATACGCGAAATGATCGATGACGAACTTGTTTTCGATCATCGAAACAGAGCCCTTAATCCGGATAAACCGTTTATTCGCGGTACCGCTCAAAACCCCGATGTCTACTTCCAGGGCCGTGAGACCGTAAACGCCTTTTACGCGACGGTTCCCTCAATTTTGAAACGGGAGATGGAACGGTTTCGCGATCTTACTGGACGGGAATATGCGCCGGTCAGATATTACGGGGCACCAGACACCGAGAGAATAATTGTGATCATGGGTTCCGGCGTCGAGACGGCGGCTGAGACGGCTGCGTTCCTTGCTCAAAACGGCGATAAAACTGGCGTCGTACAAATTACTTTATATCGGCCGTTTCCCGCCGATGATTTTATTTCCGCTTTTCCTTCCACGACAAAGAGTATTGCGGTTCTGGACAGAACGAAGGAACCCGGTGCATCGGGAGAGCCGCTGTACCAAGACGTGATGGTTACTTTTGCGGAAGCGGCGGCGAAAGGGCAAGTAAGATCGATGCCCCAAATTGTCGGCGGACGCTACGGATTGTCTTCGAAAGAGTTCACGCCGGCGATGGTAAAAGCGGTGTTCGACAATTTGAACGCCGAGACACCAAAGAATCATTTCACTGTCGGGATTATCGATGATGTCGGGCTTACCAGCCTTTCGGTCGATTACGGTTTCAGGCTGGACGAATCGGATTGGACACAGGCTCTGTTCTTTGGTCTGGGCGCGGATGGAACGGTCGGCGCTAATAAAAACAGCATTAAGATCATCGGCGAAAATACCGATCTTTTTGCCCAAGGTTATTTTGTTTATGACTCGAAAAAATCCGGTGCGAAAACGGTCTCGCATCTTCGTTTTGCGAAAAATCCTATCAAGGCCCCGTACTTGATCACATCCGCGGATTTTATTGCCTGTCATCAATTCAACTTCGTCGAAAAAGAGGAAATGCTGAAATGGGCAAAACCGGGAGCAACTTTTTTATTAAACAGCCCATATGGTGTTGAAGAGGTTTGGGAACGTCTTCCGTTGCCGGTGCAGCAAATCATTCTGGACAAAAAAATTAGGCTGTTCGTGATCGATGCCGCTGATGTTGCCAGAAAGACGGGCATGGCCGGAAGGATCAATACGATCATGCAGACCTGTTTCTTTGCTCTGTCGGGCGTGCTTCCCATGGCCGAGGCGATCGCCGAGATCAAGAAGAGCATTGAAAAGACATATTTTAAGCGAGGGCTGTCGGTCATAGAAAAAAACTTCAATGCGGTGGACCAGACCCTGGAGAACTTGTTTGAGGTAAAGACGCCGACGAAAACCACTGCAAAGGAGCGCATGACCTCAATAATCTCCGATGAAGCTCCGGAGTTTGTCCGCAGCGTAACGCAAATGATGATAGCCGGACGCGGAGACGATATTCCTGTGAGCGCACTGCCGGTAGATGGGACGTATCCGAACGGCACGTCGAAGTGGGAAAAAAGAAATGTCTCAAGCCGCGTCGCGGTGTGGGAGCCGGACATCTGTATTCAATGCGGTAACTGCAGTTTCGTCTGTCCGCACAGCGTGATCCGGGCAAAGTTTTTTCACAAAGACTATCTTGATGACGCCCCGGAGGGTTTCAAATCGGCGCCGATCAACGCCAGAGGTTTTCCGGAGACAAAATACTCACTGCAGGTTTATCTTGAAGACTGTACGGGATGCAACCTGTGTTATGAGGTTTGCCCGGTCGATGAGCGCACCGGAGCCAAGCGGCGAGCCATTAACCTTGCGGAAAAACCTGAAGGTTTGGAAGCGGAACGAGAAAAGATCGGATATTTTGAAAAGCTTCCGCAAAATGAAAAACCGGAAGTGGACTTTTCGACCGTCCACGGCGTGCAGTTTCTTGAACCGCTTTTTGAATTCTCTGGTGCCTGTGCAGGCTGTGGTGAAACACCGTACATAAAGGTGCTGACCCAATTGTTCGGCGACCGGCTCTTGGTAGCGAACGCGACGGGATGCTCATCTATTTACGGCGGCAATTTGCCGACCACACCATGGACATCGAACTCTGCCGGACAAGGGCCGGCCTGGTCAAACTCTTTATTTGAAGACAACGCCGAATTCGGTTTAGGCATGCGGCTTACGGCCGATAAACAACTAAGTACCGCCCACCAGCTGTTAAATATTCTCAGGCCGCAGTTGGACGATCAGCTTGTGGATGAACTTACCAATGCCCCGCAGCATCTGGAAAGCGAGATCAAGGCACAGCGGGAACGTGTAAATCAATTAAAGGAAAGGCTCGGGCAAATTGACGGTCAGGACGCAAAACACCTGCTGTCGCTTGCCGATCAACTCGTGCATCGCAGTGTTTGGCTGATCGGAGGCGATGGATGGGCCTATGACATCGGTTCCGGCGGATTGGACCACGCTTTGGCCAGCGGCCGAAACGTCAATGTGCTTGTCCTTGATACAGAGGTGTATTCAAATACCGGCGGTCAAATGTCCAAGGCAACGCCGACCGCCGCGTCCGCAAAATTCGCGGCAGCCGGCAAACGCGTAGGCAAGAAGGACCTTGCCTTGCAGGCTATCTCGTATGGCAATATTTATGTCGCCCAGGTTGCCATGGGAGCCAATCCGCAGCAAACAGTATTGGCCCTGCGCGAAGCGGAAGCATATGACGGGCCGTCGCTTATTTTGGCCTACAGCCATTGCATTGCACACGGCATCGATATGGAGAAAGGGCTAAATCAGCAAAAATTGGCGGTAGCATGCGGGTACTGGCCCTTGATCCGTTACAATCCGGTTTTGCGGAAGAACGATCAGAATCCTTTTGTTCTGGATTCGCCGAAGCCGGTTATCAGGTTAAAGGACTATGCATACAACGAATTGCGATATAAAGTGTTGACCCAAACCGTGCCGAAAGAGGCCGAAAAACTGATGCGGCTGGCACAGGAAATTGTCGATCTGCGCTGGAAAACGTACGAAGAAATGGCCGGATTTGGCGCGAGTTCATTTCAGCCTATTTTTTAGAGTTGTCAAGGAAAGCTGACAGCGTAACTAACGTGCTATATTGGACACAATAACAGGAGGGCCCAGATAAAATGCCAAATCTAAGCACAACATACATGGGATTGAAATTGCGGTCGCCACTGGTTGTTTCGGCAAACCCACTGTCCCAAAAACTAGAGAATATTCTGGCGATGGAAGACGCCGGTGCCGGAGCGGTCGTGTTGTTTTCGCTTTTTGAAGAACAGATACGGCAGGAAACGGCAACCACCGAACAGGTGTATCAATCGACAACAAATACATCGGCCGAGGCGTCCGACTTTTTTCCCGACCCGGTGGATTATGCGATAGGCAGCGGAAAATACCTAGAAATAATCAGGCACGCCAAAGAGCGAACGGATATTCCGATTATAGCAAGCCTGAATGGAGTGACGCCTGAGGGGTGGACCGATTATGCCCGGGATATCGAACAAGCGGGAGCCGACGCTTTGGAGATAAATGTTTATTTCATTCCGGCGGATGTCAGCCTGACGTCGGCCGATGTCGAGAAACGTTATACCGACATTGTGAAGATGATACGCAGCAGCATAAAAATCCCAATCGCCGTCAAAATGAACCCATACTTTTCGTCGGTAGGGAATATGTCGCAGCAGCTTCACGCGGCCGGTGCGGACGCTTTGGTGCTATTTAACCGGTTCTACCAGCCTGATTTCGATATCAACGAATTAGTGGTGCTGCCAAATCGGGAATTTAGCGCCCCGGCCGAAATTCGGCTGCCGCTATTGTGGATCGCGGTACTTTTCGGACGCGTCCCAGTTTCACTTGCCGCCACAACCGGAATTCATGGCGCAAGAGAACTAATAAAATACCTGCTTGCGGGTGCCGATGTCGGAATGTCTGCTTCAGCATTATTACAGCACGGAATTCCCTGGATCAAGGATATTCTCGCTGATCTGGAGCTTTACATGCGAGACATGCCGTTCAAATCCATTGATGAGTTCAAAGGATCGATGAGCCAGCTGCACATTCCAGACCCGACCGCCTATGAGCGGAACAACTATATTCAGATATTGGAAAATACAAAGTGGGGCAGACAAGCGGGCAGCCGCCAATGACGTAAAAGATAAAGGAAGAGACCCTTCTTTTCATAAGAGCCTCTTCAAAATCCCAGTGAATTTAGGCCAGTTTTCGGCTTAACTTGGCATCTATGGGGCTAAGAGTTCTCGTACGTCAGGGGAGCATTCCCTTGACATCGACGTCACCATAACCCGCTTCGCTCAACGCCTGTTCTGTCGAGATGCCGATATCTTTTTTCAAGAGTATATTCTCAAGCACCTCGCGGTCTGACATTGGTGACGGGTCTTCCCAGTTCGTATGCAGCCGAATATCTTTGCCGCGTCCTTCGATCATCAAGGCAAATGCCATAATGTCGGCCCACGTCTGCCCGAAGGATTGCTGACGGTCGCGGACCTTTGCGAGAAAACGCGTCTCGGCTTTTTTCAACGATTCGCCGCTCGGCTGGCCCTTCATGTGCGGCATCAGGTAATGAAGCGGCGTCCCGGTTACGCTGGCAATATCAATGCGGAAGCTGTCTTTTACTTTAAGAAACTGTTCCAAATTCGCGGCGTCGAAATCGCCAAACCGTGCGTTCGGGTTTTCCGATATCCAGATCTGGTCGATACCGGCCTTGAAGGGCGGGATCGTTTTGCCTTCCTTGTCGAGTGCGATCTCGATCCCGGCCGCCCAACGCTGCCGATACGCCGAGAATTCCATTGCAACAAGCATATCGAGTACGGATTTATTCAAACCGTCCTGCACTGGTATCGCCGCCTCAAGCTCCGATTGGCCGGGCATTCCGATATCGGCGTTATTGGCAAAATGAAAGACCGGAACAATGCCGTACGGATTGTTCAGAGTCCACGCTTTAGCGTGCTCTTCCGCGTCGGCTGAAGACACGCTGAAGCGTGAACTCTGAACGAAGAACTCATTCGAGAAACTTGTTGCTTTGGACGAATCGGAANNACGGCACAAACTCCTGTGCTTCCGGCAGAATGCTTTCGCTTTTCTTTGCCGTAATATATTTCTCGATACGATCCGGGTAAAAGAGATTGAGCCGCGTATGTTTGTCCGCGGTCCGCCAGAATTTCGCTGCCCACAGCAGTTTGCCGGGGGATTCCTCGTCGTAAATGACGGCAATGTTAGGGGCTTTGTTCGGATATATCGTCGGAGCACCTTTATCGTTCGGCCATACGATCGCGTAGGCGTCACCGTTTTTGAGAGCTTCTTTGTGGATCTCGCCCGAACGCTGATCCATACGATTGCATTGCCAGATTCGGCGGGCGGCGGCGGCTACATCGCCCAATCCGGCGTCCACGCTGAATTCGCTTATCTTCAACTTGTCCTTGACGGCATCGCAGATCGCCGGGCAGAGGTTCATCGCAAATTCACGAAACAGCGAGCCAAAAGTGTTTTGGAACTTCTCGGATGCAAATGAGAGGTTATGATCGCCGCGGTAATAGCGTTCCGGTTTGGCGTAACGTAGTGTGTTAGTTCGAAACTGTTCTATTGCTTGTTCAATTTGTATGTTCATAAGTTTGGTGATTTTTTGCCGGCAGGAGTCCGGCGTCTATTTGTTGCGGTTTTCCGCGAATGAAGTTAAGATTTGGTGAATTATCCTAGCCCATGAATAAGGTCTCTACAGGTCAAATTGCTGATAGACTAAACGCAAGCAAACATCAGATATGAGCGATTCAGTAACATTGAGTGGTGACAGTATGGAAATGCTTCCAACATTGGATGCTGAAACGATTCAATGTTGCGTTACGTCTCCTCCTTATTGGGGATTGCGTGATTACGATCACCCTGCTCAGATCGGCGCGGAACCTTCGCCTGAGCTGTACGTTGAGAACCTTGTAGCAGTTTTTCGCGAGGTTCGCCGCGTCCTTCGCGGAGACGGGACTGTTTGGCTTAATATTGGTGATGGCTACGCAAGGAACGGCGGCACCGGCGGCCATGGTCCGAATGCCATCGTTGGCAACACAAAGAAATTAATACAAAAGCGAAACTGCAAGGTTCCAGAGGTTTGGGGTCTAAAAGACAGAGACTTGTTGGGTTTGCCATGGCGAGTTGCGTTTGCGTTACAAAACGACGGTTGGTACCTGAGATCGAGAATAACTTGGATAAAGAAAACCGCGATGCCGGAAAGTGTTAAAAACCGCCCCACGACAGCTACCGAAGAAATTTTCCTGCTTACAAAATCGCCGACTTATTTCTATAATGCGAATGGATTTCGAGAACCGTCGGGCGCGAATCTTCGGAATTATTGGATACTCGGCCCGGAAGCTAATGGTAATGGCCATCCTGCGGCATTTCCGCGAGAATTGGCACGACGATGTATCTTGCTTGGTTCTCGTGAGGGTGACATAGTTTTGGATCCGTTCGGCGGATCAGGCACAACCGGCCTTGCGGCGAACGAACTTGGCCGGACGGCCGTCTTAATTGAGATCAATCCTGACTACGCTAAGATTAGCCGTGAGCGGACGAGGATTGTGCAACGAGAACTTCACATTTCGGTTGGTACCTAATCTAATTATTTACATATGGCGCGTGGGCCCGGATCGAAGAAGTTAATTCTCGAATTCTTCCTCAAGAATATCGGACAAGTGCTTGAATCAAGGGATATTCAAGAAGCGAGCGGCGGAGCTGTCGAATGGGCACGTCGGGTTCGTGAATTACGGAACGAAGAGGGTTACCAGATTCTTTCCCATAAAGATCGCGCCGATCTCAAGCTCAATCAATACCTTCTCGAAACTGATGTCCGACTTCCTGCGTTCGCACGAAATATCTCGAAGGAAACTCGCGCCCGGGTTCTTGAACGTAATGGCTATACTTGTCAGATGTGCGGCGTTGCGGCTGGCGATCCCGATCCATTCGGCAGTAGTCGAACGGTTCGTCTCACGATGGGGCACATCCTCGACAAATCTAAGGGGGGCGATGACTCGGCACAGAATCTTCGCGCGGTTTGCACAAACTGCAATGAAGGACTACAGAATACTGCGTTGCCGAAACCGGACAGAATTCACCTGTTGGCTCAAATCCGTAGAGCGACGATTTCAGATCAGAAGGCAGTGCTAGACTGGCTCTTGCAAAAATTCGGACAGAACGTGGCAAAATAGGACTCCTTCTCGTCCTTTGATGGAAGAAATTGCCAAGAAGGCACAAAAGGGAAAAACTGTGCATCAACCCGGCCTTCTCTCTGAATAAACTTTTCAACATATCAGCACCCCAGCGTCCCATATTTCCTCGTTTCGATCATATTCACGGTCAGGCTTACGGCATCAACCTGATCGTCGTGTTTGGCATTTGGAAACTGGCAGACTTCCTCAATAAATTCGTCTATCCACGGGCCGCGGACGAGGACGACTTTTCCCGCTTCGGCGCGGTTTGCCCATGAAAGCGAGCGGGTAAGTTTGTCGCCCGCCACACGGACACCGCGAAATGCAAAGCGGCTCAGGCCCGCCTCGCGCCAGAGTTCCTGAACGAATGCCTGCCCATGCAAGGCCTCTTCGATTCCGTGCTCCGTGTTCGGTTCTTCGCGGATGCGTTCGACGATATAGCGCCGCTGGTCCGGAAACTCGATCCTTTTTCGAAAACCGTCGGCAATATAAAGGTCGCCGGTTTTGCGGTCGAGCGCGCATCGAAAGCTTGCCGTATAGTCTGCCGATGTTTTGGTCGAGACCGCAAGGTCGTATCCGCGACACCACCGAAGGCCTTCCGGCGCAAAATCAACGATCCGCGAAAACCATTCACGCTTGAACACCGCAC
>DLHV01000012.1:0-6398 GCA_002483395.1 Chloracidobacterium sp. UBA7659
TCATTTTTTCACGCTTGTTAACAGTTCGTTTACGATGCTGAAAACAAACAAGTCGAAGTCATCGACGACAGCGTCACCGTCGGCGAATATTTCTACGACGGCGACGGAAAACGCGTAAAGAAGGTCGTCCCAGGCACCGGCGAAACAACAATCTTCGTCTACGACGCCGCCGGAAAGCAGATCGCGGAATACTCGACAATCGTAGCTTCCTCAAATGATGCAAAGATTGCCTATTTGACCAATGATCACTTAGGTTCGCCACGAATCAACACCGACCGCGACGGCAACGTCACCGCCCGCCACGACTATCATCCCTTCGGCGAAGAGATTTCCACCAGCCAAAGAACAGCCGGACTCGGATACGCGGACGACACGGTTAGGAAGCAATTCACCGGCTATGAACGCGACGGCGAAACCGAACTCGATTTCGCGCAGGCTCGATTCTTTTCCTCGAGTCTAGGCCGCTTCATGGCCTCGGACCCTTACAATGTTATTTTTGAAAAGAAGCCGGCTAAATACGCTAGTTACATCATTCTTCCGCAGAATTGGAACCATTATGCTTATACAATCAACAATCCGACAAACTATGTTGACCCTGATGGAGAAAACTGGTTCAAAGTCAAAGGGGAGTGGATATGGAGCGAAGGGGACACATACACATACAAAGACAAGAAAGGGCGCGAGCGAACGATGACGAGTAATTACACACACTTGATTACGATTGAAAAAACGGGGGAAACGACGGCCCAGGGCGGCGAGAAAGTAATCGTCACGCTGTACGGGAACAAAGGTGGTAAGGTGATCGACAATAATATTATAGCTCAGGGTGACGGTTTTTCAGGTTCAAGTACTAAGATCTCCACACAGAACGGTGATTATGAGGTAAATTTGAACAACCGAGGTGGTCCAAACACAAACGTGGATTTGGAAGGCGGCCTGGGCTTACGAAGGTTCCACGACGGCATTCAAGAGATCTCTAGTGAAATTCCAAGTTGTCCAACTTTTGGTGGCGCTCCGTGCCAATATCAAGGCGATTGGGGAACACGACGCGCACACCTTACACCTCTTGAAGGACAAGATGACAATTTTTACCTACATGGTAAGAAGAAATTCGTGACCGAAGGTCGTACTCAAACGGCGGGATGCACAGCAGAGCCGGAAGAAATTGTGCTGCAGGCTGTGTTCGGCCTATAGCCGAGCCAGGTTGGCACCGATAAAAAGCAAGGGAGAATTATCGTAAATGTAAGGTAACGTACGAATGCAAGTCTTATCTGTTCCGGGTCATTTCGCTTACAAAAACTGCATATTCATAGGCGTGATCATCCTTTTCTGCGCCGCGTCCATCTTTGCCCAGAACCGAGTCCGTACGGAGGTGAAACCACTTCCTCCCGAGTTGCAGAAGATCATACGTGCTTATGTATCGGCGTATGAGAACGAGGACTGGGACACGGTGCACGGCTTTCTGAAAACGGACGAGAGTAAGGAGGCGCTTGTAAAAAGACGCTCGAAGCCCGTGCAAAAAAAGGTCGCTCTCTTTCTGGCCGTAAGAAAGATCTCGTCTGAGAATGAAATGGTGTTGTACTCAGTGAATGGCGACTGGACGGTCCACAGCTGCGTTACGGTGCTCCATTTCAACAGAAAACTTTCGACGGCGCAAGCGCGGATCTACGTTTACGAGAACGCGGGTAGCTGGTTGTTATCTGGTGTCGTCTTCGATGCCACAAAGGGTGGACTTATACCCTGTAATTGATTAGCCAATACAGATAGCGCTCGGGACTACGGGCCGATGAGGGCCGATGAGAAGGAAAGAATGGGGTCAGGCCTGATGTTATAAAGACGGTTTCTCCCGACATTGGGTAGAATCGATGTCGACAAAGAAAAAGATTCGCTCTTTGACAGGAGAAACCGTTATGACATTGTACATCGGAGTTGATCTACATCCACACCAGCAGACGGCTGCCTGGTGTGACACGAGGACAGGGGAAACGGAGACAGTAGATCTCAAGCATGATCTTGAGAAAGTTCGCGAGTTTATGCAGGCTTGAGCGAACCGGCAATTGTCGGCATCGAGGCATCGGCCAAGATGGTTTGGTTCGAGAATATGCTCTTTGAAACAGGTCATAAGCTATTTGTCGGCAACCCGGTTTTAATAAGAAAGCGAGCCACATCGAGGCACAAGAATGACCGGCGGGATGCGGAGCTGATACTGGAACTTCTGATGCGGGACGAGTTTCCGGCCATCTGGCGGAGGCCGGCCGAAAGCAACCAGGTGATCGAGATAATGGGGTTGAGGAAGAGTCTGGTCCGGCAGCGGATCCAATGCTACAACCGGCTGCAAGCTCTTGCACATAGTGTCGGAATGCCGAAGAGTCATATGAAAACAGCAAAAGCCCAGTCGGTTCTCAAAGCTGTCGTGATGGACGAGGCTGATTCGATCAGGCGAGAGCACCTTTTCTCGCTGATCGAACAGCTCAGCGGCCAGATCGCTAGGCTCGAAGAGTGGCTGAAGAAAAAGGCTGAAGAGAACAGTTCAGTCCAGCTTCTTCAGACACAGATGGGTGTCGGATATCTAACGGCCCTCGTGACCGTTCACACGCTCGGAGATGTAGGGCGGTTTAAGAGGGCGAACAAGGCGGTCGTATCATTCGCGGGTCTCGATCCCCGTGAGATGTCTTCTGCGGGACGTACCCGGTTCGGGTCTATCACAAAGGCCGGATCGCCGATACTCCGGCATCATCTCGGACAGGCGGTCATGACCGCTACCCGTTACGATCCCAGACTTAAGGCCTTTTACAAACGACTCGCAAAAAAGAAACCGAAGGCGGTGGCCAAAACCGCCGCTTCAAGAAAGCTTCTGGTCAAACTCGCTATTATGCTGCGTGACAGCATCACCGCAGAAGAGTTTGACCAGCGTGGACGCACAGTTGGTAATGCTCGGGGAATCGCACGGTCTGAAATGACCGCGGCCTGATAGAGCCAAGCCAACCTTCTCCAAATCAAACGAGAAGTGCGAATCCATACATCATGGGCAACAAGTAAGCCAATATAACAGACTTCCTTCTAAAGCCCGAAGAGATGAATGAGTGAGCCGCGAGTGCTCTGCTCGGTCCGTCTGAAACCACGCTTCAGACACAAACTTTGAACACAATGAGTGAATCTTGTCTTGTCAAAGAACCTTGCAAACTCACCGCCCCAACTCGGCGGGACACTCCTACTTTGCCTTGACACCGAAATCGTCTTTAGAGATGCGATTCTGCGAAATGCTCCATCTGATGTAGAATTTCGCGGGTATGGCGAGAAAGCGGCGAGTGGAGGTTGAGGGAGGACTTTACCACGTGATCACGCGTGGCAATGACGTGCCAGGACGTATTTCATTCCCGCGACGACCATCTGAAGTTTCTCTCGCTGCTTACAAAACAAAAGGAAAGATCGCCGTTTTGCCTTTATGCTTTCTGCCAGAGCGTGAAATTGAAAAAGTTAAGAGCGGTAATTGGCCCGGCCGGCGACGCGGTCGTAAAGCCACGCCGGCATTATTTTCCCTACCTCTGCTTATGTTTTGGCGACCCGAAATACACTCAAGGTCGGCCCCAAAAAACAACTCCGTCGGACAGTTCTCCGACATCGTTATCACCGGTCCCCAGCCCGCTGGCTAAGATCACCGGGCAGAAACGTGAGCGTTGACGAGCATGCTACTTCTGCCGTTGCCAAACCAACAAAAGAAAACAGCCGCGAAGTTTCTACATTTCGCGGCTGATCTTGTTTTGAAGAGGCCGGTCGTTAGCGCTTCCGGTTACGACTTGATCGGTTTTCCATTTCGTCTGAAAAACTCGTATAATTACAGGTAAGGCACGCGTAGTTTTTTTTCTCCTGAAAAGCTGTTGTTGCCGGTAGTTACCGATTATGTCTTCATTGAGACTCACAACAAATCTCCAGCAAAAAATGATCCTGACGCCGCAACTGCGGCAGAGGATCGAGATGCTGCAAATGACATCGCTGGAACTTGATGAGTTGATAGAACAGGAGCTCGTGGCTAATCCGGTGCTGGAAGAAGTCCAGCCGGGCGACGAAGTTCAGGAAATATCGAGCAGTATTCTCGACCAAAACGCCGACGGCATTAGCGAAAGGTTTGAAAACGGGTCTGACGCTGAACCGATATTTTCTCTTAATGGTTCTAATGAATCTTTGAGCATCGGTGATTCTACCGTTCCCGAAAGCCAGTATGAAAACGGGTTGGACGACAACCCGTCGTCAGATGTCGAATCGGGCGACGAAACCGCTCAGGAGAGATCCGACGCTTTCGAAGAGATCGATTACGGAAGGGAATTTCAGGATTATTTGGACCCCGGATATCGGACGCAGGAAATCGAATACAAGGACGACGCCCCGAGCTTTGAACAGTTCCTTTCGCACACGCCCTCGCTCAGCGAGAATCTGGAGTGGCAGCTGAATCTTCAGGACATCAGCGAAACGCTGGAAGACGTGGCGGTATTTATTATCGGCAACCTCGATGAGGACGGCCGGCTGACCGTTTCGCTTGAGGACATCGAGGAAATGTGTTCATGCTCGCGTGAGACAGTCGAGAAGGCGAGGAAAGTCGTAATAGGTCTCGATCCCGTTGGCTGCGGCGCCATCGACGTAAAGGAATGCCTGCTTGCGCAGTTGGAGGCAAATGGACATGCCGGCAGCCTTGCAGCGGACCTTGTCCAAAATCATCTAGAAGACCTGCAACCGCACCGGCTCCAGCACCTTGCAAAAGACACCGGCATAGATCTTCATGATCTTGACGAAGAAATCAATAAGGTCCGCGTCCTGGACCCTTATCCGGGAAGGCGATTTTCGACGGAAGATTCTATTTTCGTCGCACCCGAAGTCTATGTGGAAAAGATCGACGATGAATATCTCATCTACTTCACGGACGACGGCAGCCCGCGGCTGAGAATAAGCCCGACATATCATCAGCTTTTGGACCAGAATGAGACCTCAAAAGAGGCAAAGGATTTTATCAAGGAAAAGGTTCGCTCGGCCGTCGATCTGCTTCGCAATATCGAGCACCGGAGGCAGACAATTTACCGGGTCGTGGAATGTATTGTCGACCGGCAGCGGGATTTTCTCGACAACGGGGTTGAATATATTAAACCGATGATGCTGAAAGACGTCGCCGAGGATATCGGAATGCACCTTTCAACCATCTCCCGTGTCGTCAACAGAAAATACGCCCACACGCCGCAAGGTGTCATCGAGCTGAGACGTTTCTTCAGCGAGGGCATGATGAACGAAGACGGGGAAGAAGTTTCGACCCGGATCCTAAAGCTCCGAATCAAGAAATTGGTCGAGGAAGAAGATACCAAAAAGCCGCTTACCGATGAGCAGATCGCCAAANNAGGCGTGAAACTTTCCCGTAGAACTGTCGCAAAGTATCGCGACCAGATGAGCATTTCCGGTTCTCGCGAAAGAAAAACAGTTATTTGACGACATTTTACGCTAACAGGGCGAGTATTTTACAATCGTAAAAGAGGACACGTATGATTTTTGAATATACCGGACGACATATCGACGTAACACCTGCATTACGCACACACGCAGAGGAACATTTCAGCAGGATCGACCACCTTTTCAACGGCCAAGCAACCAAGGCACACATCATTCTCGAAGTAGAGCGCGGGCGACATCGATCCGAGATCATCGTTAACTGGAGAAACGATGTGCTCACGGCTACAACCAGCCTCGCGGACATGTACCAATCATTGTCCCAATCGATCGACAAGATCGAAAAGCAGGCACTTAAGCTCAAAAATAAGGTCATTGATAAGTCCCATCGAGCAACGAGAGCGAGTTCGATCGTTCAAAAAAATACCGAGGTTGCTCCCGCTCCGGTCGCCGCCAAGATCGTCAATGCAACCGGATATGAAGTTAAGCCGGTGACAATTGATGAAGCCGCCATGCTTCTCGACGAGCAGGAAGAGAGTTTTCTTGTTTTTAGAAATGCCGAAAATCAGCGAATATCTATAATTTACAAACGAACGGATAACAATTATGGGTTGATTGAACCTTAGAAATGCGACGATCGGCGGAGCCTATGATCAAAGGCCTCGATAATCACTGGGCCTTAATTAACGGGTCACTATATTTTAAGGCGTTCCGGTCGAGTTTTGCTCCAGCCTTTGCCATTTATGTCACAGACTTCAAAAGATGCCGTGCATCTTCCGGGTTTTGTTATCATCACTGGTCTGAGCGGTTCGGGTATGAGTTCGGCAACGAACGCGTTTGAGGACTTGGGCTATTTTTGCGTAGATAACCTGCCTTTGACGATGCTGTCCACTTTTGCGCGCCTTCTCGTTCCGAATGATGAAGAGGTAGCGGCAATAGAAAAGGCGGCATTGGTTATCAACATTCGTGAA
>DLHV01000012.1:6439-13743 GCA_002483395.1 Chloracidobacterium sp. UBA7659
ACGACGTGCTTCGTCGACGTTTTTCAGAGACCCGCCGGCCGCATCCGGCGGATTCGGGCAGAGGCCTGCTTCATGCCATCCGAGCCGAGAAGAAGGCAATGCAGGACATTCGCGGGTTGGCCGACCTAATCATTGATACTTCCGATCACACGGTTCACACACTGCGGCGGCTTATAGTTCAGAAATTCAGCTATTCGAATGAAGCCTCTCCTCTGAAAGTTCAGATCGTAANNGTAAGTTTTGGACATAAGTTTGGAAATCCGCGTGATCTTGATCTCCTTTTTGACGTCAGACATCTTCCCAACCCATATTTTGACAAATCGCTGCGGGAACTTACCGGTGAGAACCCGAAGATCGTGCGATTCCTTGAAAAGCAACCGGAAGTTCGTGAAACCATAGAACGTTTCTCGGACATGATCAACTATTTGCTTCCGTTTTATCGAATGGAAGGGAAGTCGTATCTGACCATCGGCATCGGCTGCACTGGCGGACGGCATCGATCTGTTATGGTCGCAAACAAATTGCGCGATTCGCTCAAGAAAGCAGATTACAACGTTTCTGTTGTCCACCGCGATATGCAAAAATAAGCATAAGAATATCTTGACTTTTGACGAATATGAATAAGATAGGCGGCGTGATCGTTTCACACGGTCAATTAGCAAATGAGCTTCTGGCGGCGGCGGAAACGGTGATCGGGGATCTTAGCCACATAGTTGCGGTTTCGATCGGTTGGCATGATGACGTTGATGCGGCGAAAGACGAGATCGCCCGTGCCATTAAGAATGTTTCCCAGGGATTAGGCGTTCTGCTGATGACCGACATGTTCGGCGGNNATGTTTCTCGAGGAAGGAAAAATTGAAATAGTTACGGGTGTTAATCTCCCGATGGTGATCAAGTTTGCCACACATTCTGAAGAAACTACGCTCAGCGAATTGGCTAAAGACGTTGAAGAACAAGGAAAGCAGTCCATTTATCGAACAGCGGCCTTGCTCGAGCCGAGTAAAATGAAGAAGGATGCTTGAGGCAACAGTTAAGGTGATAAACCCTCTCGGTCTTCATGCTCGCGCCGCTGCTCAGGTTGTCCGACTTTCGAGTGGCTTCAAGAGCAAAATCACTATCACTAGAGCGGACAACTCAGCTTCCGCAGACGCCAAGTCTATGCTCAGTGTTTTAACGCTTTCGGCATCGATAAATACGATATTGGACATCACGGTAAACGGTGAGGATGAAACGGCCGCTTTCGACGCGATTTGCGATCTGTTCAACGGCGGTTTTGGAGAGATATAAAGCAAGGTGGCGATGGAATTCAACGATAAACCGGGAGTTGGAAAAAAAGTCGCGGTAATCGGCATACCTCTTGGATTTGGTGCCGGCCAAACCGGGAGCGAACTCGGCGTCGAAGCAATGAGACTCTCGACGATGCGCGGTAAACACCTGACTGATCACATTCGTGATCTTGGGTACGACGTTTTCGATTTGGGTAACGTCGAGGTCGTAAAACCAAACAGGGCCGCCTCAGAAAATGAAAACCCAAAGTTTCTGGCTGAAATGCTCGCTTCATGCCGGAACATTTCTGCCTCGCTCAAGCAGATATTGAAGGATGATTCGGTTCCGGTGATCCTTGGTGGAGATCATTCGATCGCGATCGGCACGATATCCGGGATAGCATCATTTCTTCGGGAGCGGAACGAAGAATTGGGGCTGATCTGGTTCGACGCTCATGCCGATATTAACTCTCCCGAGACCTCCGCGACAGGTAATATTCACGGAATGCCGCTGGCGACGCTGCTTGGTTACGGTAACGACGACCTGGTTGGTCTTGAAGGATTTTCTCCGAAACTGAATCCGAAATTCTGCGCTCATGTAGGCGCCAGGGACCTGGACGCCGGCGAGAGACGCGCTGTTCACGAGTTGGAATTGCGGGACAATTTTTTCACCATGAGCGACATCGATAAAAGAGGTATGTTGGCGTGCGTGAACGACGCTCTTTCCATTGCGTCAAAAGCCTCCGGCGGTTTTGCGGTGACCTTTGACGTTGATATGATCGATCCCAGATTTGCTCCAGGATCCGGCACGCTGGTCCGCGGAGGAGCGACGTACCGCGAAGCCCATCTCGCGTTGGAAACTATCGCGGAACATGGCGGCATGCGTTCGTTTGAAATAGTTGAGGTAAATCCGATGCTCGATCAGAGTAACATTACTGTCGAGCTTGCGTGTGAACTCATTCTATCGGCACTCGGAAAGACAATCTTGTAGATTTTTGTTTTATCGTCTTGAAACAGTCAGAGAAATATCTTAAGTTGCTTACGTCTCAAACTTGCTCCTTCTTGGCAGCACCATTTCGGGTTTGGTTCGACATATGAAAACTAGCATAGGAGTAATTTTTGGTGGACGCACCGGCGAACACGAAATATCGATCCGCTCGGCAAATACTCTTATTCAACAGATGAACAAAGCGCGATACGAGATCGTGCCTGTTGCTATATCCGAAGAAGGCGCGTGGTTAAATCCCGTTGAGTCCGCCGCGTTGCTTAATGAAGGTGCTCGATCAATTCTGTCTGACGAACTGAAAGCATTTCAAGATTCGCGAATAGCGTTGACGGGCGATACTCAATATAAAGGTCTTGTGAATCTCGCTGAACGTAACGGGACGGACGCTCTTGCCAAACTGGATGTTGTTTTTCCTGTGTTGCACGGCACATTCGGCGAAGACGGAACGATACAGGGACTTCTCGAAATGGCGGACCTACCATATATCGGCTGTGGCGTTCTCGCTTCGTCATGCGGAATGGACAAAGTCGTTATGAAAACGCTTTTTAAGGAAGCAGGATTGCCGATCTGCAAGCATGTCTGGTTCCTGAGGCGTGATTGGGAAAATAGCGGCGAACGAGTTATTCAGCTTGTTGAGAACTCGATCGGTTATCCCTGTTTCGTGAAGCCGGCGAATCTTGGTTCGTCGGTTGGGATTTCCAGGGCGGACGGTGCGGAAGCTTTAAAGTCTGCGATCGCTTTGGCGGCGGAATATGACCGCAAGATTGTCGTTGAAGAAGCCCTCACAATGCGAGAAATTGAATGTGCGGTGCTTGGAAATGACGAGCCGGAAGCAAGCCTACCGGGCGAGTATCTGATACGAAACAAGAGCAAGGCATTTCTCGATTATACCGAGAAGTATTCCGGTACGGGCAACAACGAATTCGTCGTTCCGGCACCTGTTTCTGAAGAATTGTCCAGGAAGATACGCCAAATGGCCGTCGCGGCATTTAAGGCGATCGACGGCTCAGGGTTGGCCCGGGTAGATTTCTTTTTGCGGAATGACACCGGTACGCTATTAGTTAGTGAAATTAACACGATGCCTGGCCTAACGGACGCATCGGGCTTCCCAAAGATGTGGGCAGGAAGTGGGTTGAGCTTTTCAGCGGTCATTGACCGTTTGGTGGAGCTTGCTCTCGAACGCCATAATGATAAGGCTCGGAACAAGACGAGTCTCTGCGATAAATAGAATTATTTGGAGAACACAACATGTCAGTAGCAAAGAATATCGAGATCACGTCAACTTCTGAGCTGAGTTTCGACGATGCGATTAAATCAGGCATTCAACGCGCGGCAAAGACGATAAACAACATTCGAGGCGCTTGGATCAAAGAGCAGAAGATCCATGTCTCGGACGGCAATATTACCGAGTATTGCGTGATGATGATACTTACGTTCGTATTGACTGACGAAAATTAGCTTCGTGAAGGGACCGATTAGCGTCGCGGATTTAGTTTACTTGGTTGCCGTGTAACCTTTTCGAGTTCGGATAGACAGGTTCGGTCGTGCGACAAGAAGCTCTATCGAATGCCACTTGCCGTCTTTCTTCAAGTTTGACGGTTCGTATGCAAGCGTATATTGAATTCCAAGCTCTTCGACGATATTCCTGAAAGCTTGTCGAAGAGCAGCACCGCCAGGTGTGGAAACGAACCGTCCACCGGTTTTTTCGGCAAAATTCTTCAATACCGCCTGATTCTGCATTCTTTCCTTACCGTTCGTGTTTATCGCAGACATATCGATGGAGTAGATCGAGGTGTCGGCCTCAATAGCCGCCTTCAACGCTTTTTCCGCTGAACGAGAGCTGAAGGTATCGGCGCCATCGGAGAGCACAATGATCGCCCGCCGTTTTTCACTGCGGTTGGATAGGTCGGCTGCGGCCTTGTAAATCGCGTCATTCAATGCCGTCATTCCGTCGGCCTTTAGGTCGAATATTTTTTCGTCTATGTCACGGCTTCCGGAGAATTTCTGAACCAGAGATACCTTTGAATCAAAGCGATAAATAGCCGCGTTGTCGGCTTCCCGCAGCCCGTCCAGGAAATTAATTGCGGCGGCACGGGCCATGCTTACGCGTTCTTCCATGCTCCCGGAAGTATCGATCAGGATCACTGCCGCGAANNTTTCCTCCGCCGAAAAATAATTGATTACCTGCTGAGTGCCGTCCTCAAAAACCTTGAATTGATCTTGCTTTAATCCGCCTACGGGTTTGCCACTCTTATCGAGAATCGTCGCGTTTAGAATTACAACCGATGAATCGACTTTTAACACGGTATCTTCATCTTGGGAATTAACGAAAGCAGGAAGGGCTGAGAGAAGCAGGCACGGGAGTAGAAGTCGGATAAATACCATGGTTAGACAAAAAGAAGACTCAGGGCTGTAAACTGGAGCTATTTTCGAAGACGTAGAAACCGGACGAGTTTCAGCACTGTATTCGAACTCTGGATCGCGACGGCGGAAATCGTAAAACGGGAGCCCTTTTTGAGCTCGTCAACGAGTTTCAACGTCGTCTCCTTCAGATTACTAAATGCTTCCTGAAGAGAGGAAGGACGCTGCTCCTTGACCACAACCGTTTCCTCGCCGTCGGCGTCACCCCCGCCAAGCTCTTTTCTGATCTTAGTCACGATCTTTTCAAGCGTTTCAAGTTTTTGCCTGTCTTTTTGCGAGAGGGCTTTATTCTGCTCAAAGGCATTTTCAAGCTGCTGAGACAGCCGGGCGGCCTCGTCGCCGCGACTAAGCATTTCCTCGTAGTCCTTTTTCTCGCGCTCGATACGCTGCTTGGTCAGCATCTCCTTGAAGCTGCGGGGTTGATCCTCTTTCGATTCCTGACGTCCCGAGGCGGGCAAGCCCACATTGTCACTCTGCGCCGAAATGCGTGCAGCCGCACTTAATAATAGTGCCGTCAGGATCAAGCATTTTATGAGAGATTTCAACATACCTAAGCGAATCGTTCTACCGATTGACCACCTGCGGCTCGTCCGGCGACTTCCCCGTAACGGCTTCAACGAGCTTGGTCAAAAACTCTTCCTCCGCCAATCCCGAGCTCTGGACAGTTGTCCATTCCGACGTAAGGCCATTGCCGGCCCGCCCCTCGACCTTGGCATTTACCGTGACATTATTCTGAACGCCGTCTATCGACTGCACCTCGATGGTCAAAGTGTATTGGCCCCGTGACCACGCATTATCGGCAAATTCCAGGATACCGTATCTCTTTAGTTCACTTTGGGTAGTGACCGGGCCTTTAGCGAATATAAACGGCTGGGTAACGAGTATCCCGTCGCCCGGACGCGATGATGCCTCGTCAATGAGAATTTTCTTGTCCTTCAGGACGACGGCGATCGTTTCTAGAAGAACGTCGCGGCGCGAGTTCATCTTGTACGGGTTCGGAAGGCGGTCTCGAACCTGCGTTTTTCCTTTACCCCAATCAAACGAGCGGCTGGCGTCGCTTTCACGCGAGGTCGTCTTATTCGTGTCGTCCTTGATCTTTTGGGTCTGCGTGTCGATGCCTTTTTGCGCATGGAGAACTGCGGGTGAGAGCACCGTTAAAAATATTGCGAGGAGAAAAAGTCTCATAGTCCAAGTCTACCTGAAACCAACAAAAGTTCAATAGAAATATATCGTAGAAACAAAGTTTCCGAAAGATTTGATGTGAAAAACATGGCGATGGTTGTAGTGCGGGCAATCTCAGGTTTTGTCCCGATCAGTCTGCAGCAATTCCCACAATAAGATGTGCTTCAGGAAGGCATGATGGGCGGCAAAGGTTGCAATAACAAAGCCCGGCAGGCCATCAAGAAATCCGCCTTTCAGGAAATAGCTTCGGACGAACGCGGCCGGACCGGCTAACGCGATCTTTAGCGGGGAAGTGCGGTGGCCGTCATCGACCATCTGGCGGGCGGCCAGCGGAGCGTATCTTTCACCGATCATCCGATGGTGGTGAGAGGCGTTTTCGACACTGTAATGCAGGATATCACCCGCCAGGTTGTCGGTTTTTGAGCCGTCGTCCATTTCTAGTGATTCGTGTATGAGCACATCCTTCCAGCGGCCTTTATTGCGGTTGAAAAGCCGTAATTGCCGATCTGGATACCAGTCTCCGTGGCGGATCGGGCGGTCCATGTAGATGGAAAGCCGCGGGATCTTGTATCCGTCATAGAACGGATCACCGTCTTTAAGTGCAAGAATTTCCTTGCGAAGTGCGGGCAAAACCCGCTCGTCGGCGTCAAGGCTGAAAATCCAATCGTTGGCGGCCTGATCGGCTGCAAATTGCTTTTGCCGTGCAAAGCCTTCCCATTTCCGGTTAAAGACCTTCGCACCGGAGGCTTCGGCGATCTCGCGGGTGCGATCAGAGCTTTCCGAATCGACGACGATTATCTCATCCGCCCAGGCGACGCTTTCAAGCGCTTCGGCTATATTTTTTTGTTCGTTGAACGCGATAATTACGGCGGAGATCTTCACGCTAGGGATTGTCGCAGAGTTAACGAAAAACTTAAAGTGTCTGGTTCACGACATCATATGTATCAGCTTAGACCAGTTGATCAAGTGGTTGTCCCAACTTGTCCCAACTTGTCCCAGCCCGGGACACTTCGGGGACACCCGCCGAATCAGGTAAGCTCTATTAAACAGAATAGTTTACAGCCGTCACACCGCAACCGTCCCGCTGTCCCAGCGTTTTTACGTGTCCCGCACTGTCCCGGACTTGTCCCGCTGCCCAGTGGGACATGGAAGCAATTGTATCTATTGACCTTACGTCAATCTGACAGGCGCTTTCAGCCGAATTTCGAAAAACTTTTTCAGGCCGCTTCAAACGAAAACTTTCAAAGATCAAAACGCCCCTTTCACGCGCTACAACAAACAGGTTTCGAACCCGTCGTGCAACAACGTATCATAAATCGCACATGGAGTAAAGGACTTTTCGTCGACAAAGGCGCGATTACAGAACGATTTTTAGTCCAAGTCCTAAGTCTCAGGTTCCAAAAAGAAATCGCTCGCCCAGAGTTTGGAGT
>DLHV01000058.1:0-5017 GCA_002483395.1 Chloracidobacterium sp. UBA7659
GATTGCGGATGAACGACCACCGAGATCTGCTCGGCTTCGAAACTGAAAAGCCATTTTGCCTCAATGACCTCTAAGCCTTTGTTCATCAGCGTCGCCGAATCGATGGTTATCTTATCACCCATTTTCCAGTTCGGATGATTAAGGGCCTCGTCACGCGTGGCGTTTTCGATCTCGATTTTATTTTTTGTGCGAAATGGCCCGCCGGATGCGGTCAGGATAAGGCGGTTTACTTCCTTCCGGTTTTCGCCGCGGAGGCATTGATGGATCGCATTATGCTCCGAATCGACTGGCAAAATCTCGGCGCCGGACTTTTCGGCCGCTCTTGTCATCAATTCGCCGGCCATGACGAGAGTTTCCTTGTTAGCAAGGGCGATGCGTTTTCCTGCTTCGATAGCACGCAGCGTCGGCACAAAGCCGATAGCCCCGACCGTTGCCGAAACTACCGTTCCCGCCTCAGCATGCGTCGCGACATCGATCAGGCCTTTTTCACCAAGCTCGATTCTGGGCGGTTTTGCACCCAATTTGTGCATCTCGCCTAAAAGGGTTTCAGCGGCACCATCGTTTTCGCACGAAACAAGTTCAGGCTGAAAACGCGCGATCTGTTCAGCGAACTTCTGCATATTCCGCCCCGCACCGAGCGCGACGACGCGAAATTCGTCAAGATGTTCGATTACTTTGAGGGTATTACAGCCGATGGAGCCAGTGGAATGAATGCGGCTTTTGAGAGGGACATTTTTCGTCCACAGATTAACACAGATAAACACAGATAGGAATGACCCAATTCGAGGTCATTCGTGTTAATTCGTGGCTTATTTCAGAGTTCCTTTTCCGAAAATTCGAGCGGTGCCTCGAACCTGTTTAATGATGTACCGCCCGTAGCGTGTTTTTCAGCGAGAAATTTATTGAATTCCGCCGAACGATTCTTCGGCACGCTCAATGTTTTCCACTCGTCGGATTTGAAATGCTTTGCGAGAAGGACGATCTGGCCGATGTGATATGCGTAATGTGTAAGCTGGCGGTTGATCGCCTCGACGATGGTGTGCGGCTCGCCGCGGATAGTGATCCTTTTTGAAAAATCTTCGGCGGTCAACGGCTCTAGTGAGTTGAAGAGCGTTTGCCAGCNNCAAAAATTTCCGCGTATCGCCGATCATTTCGAACTCGGCATCGCGGTCGCGGTCCGCCTTTTCGCCGTCGGAGGTAAGGAAATCACGCCAGCGGGAATGAAGATTTCCGGCGATGTGCTTAACGACGACAGCAGTCGAATTCGCCTCTGCGTCGATAGCATGGAAAAACTCTTCGTCTGACACCTGTTCAATCGCACGCTCAGCCAGTTTTTTGTAATTGCGGAATGATTCGAGAGCGTCNNTAGTTTTCGATGATTTGTCCTTTCACAGCAAGCTAAAACAATAGTACACTCCGAAGTCACGTATAGTGAAATGATAACCCAAAACAGCTTCGTTACAGTTTGAATATCCAAGCACGATTCGTGCTGACCGGACCGGCTTCGCGCGTGCCGTTACCGTAACCGCCGACAATTAAAGCGCGTCCGTCCGGCAAACGCGTTACGGTCGCAAAATGCAGTGGCATACCAAATTCACCGGCGGAGTTTGTAAACCGGTTTGTCCGCGGGTCAAAAATTTCCGCGCGTTCATTGCCTCCGCCGATAAATACTTTACCGTCCTGGAGCAGGACGGCGGTTCCATCGATTTTGAAACGCGCAAAATTCATCTCGCCCGTCGGTGTAAATCCACCCGTTTTCGGATCAAAGATCTCAGAACTTTTGTGTTGGCCTCTCCAGTCGTTGCTGTCGGAACCGCCAAAAATCAATACGCGGCCATCAGCCAATAGAATCGCATCATGCTTGTAACGTACGACCATCATCGCATTTTTCAATAAGGAATAGCTGTTTGTTTTCGGATCGAAAATCTCCGCGCTTGATAAAATCTGTCCGCGGCCGATTTCTCCGCCGGCTAGAAAAATTTTGCCGTCGGCCAATTTTGTTGCCGTGTGTGCAAGTCGCGCGTTCCGCATTTTTCCGATCACGGAAAAAGTATTGGTTTTCGGATCGAAAACTTCGGCGTCGTCGAGGCTTTCTTTTCCGTTAAAGCCGCCGGTGATCAGGACTTTACCGTCTTCCAAAAGCGTTTCCGTGTGGGCGGCCCGGCGGCGGCTCAGGTTTCCGACGGCTGTAAAGGTTTCGGTTTGCGGGTCGAAAATTTCCGCGCTCATTTCAGGCATGTCACGATTTGACCAACCGCCGGCGATCAGGACTCTGCCATCCCGCAAAAGCGTCGCCGTCTGGCTGACACGCTTGATGCTCATTTTGCCTTTGATCTGTTTGATCGAATTTGTTTGCGGGTCGAAAATATCCGCATTGTCGAAAAACATGCCGTTGCGTTCCATTCCGCCCGCGATCAGAACTTTTCCGTCTCCCAGCAGAGTGGCGGTATGGGAAGCCCGCGCTTCGCTCAGCTTACCTATTTCAGAGACTTTCCCGTAAGTTTGTAGCCGCTGATTCGGCCCGACCTCGACGGAGCTGCTTTGAGCAAAGCAGCTTGCTGTAAAACTAACGAAAATTATCAAAATAGAACCTAAACCAAATCGATAATTCATAAGTTCTCTCCTTTGAACATTATCACTAATTATAAGACACTGCTGGAACGATCTTAATGACATTTTAACCGCATATTATTCCTGAGCTTTTGAAAGTTTCAAATGCTCCTCAGCTATCTTCAGCGCCCCGAAAACATCACCGGCGAAATTCTTTTTGCCCACCATTTCGACAAACCCGCTTTTTCGCATTACTCGGTAAACCGAGCGGGAAACAGCCGAAAAGACGAGTACGTAGCCGTTGTCGCGCGCTTCTTCGGCCAGTTCTTCCAAGACGCGAATGCCGCTGGCATCTATGCTCATAACATTCCGCATTCGTAGGATGAGCACTTTGGGTTTTTTGGCGATGACGCGGATCGATTCCTTGAACTGGCTGACGGCGCCGAAAAACAAGGAGCCGTATATTTCAAAGACCTCAACGCCGTCGGGTATCTTTATGCCGGACATGTCGCGCGTCTGGTGAATGTCTTCCAGGCCGCCTTTAAGCGTCTCGGTTATTAGATCGACCTGCGTTTCCTTCGACATTTTCTGCAGGAAAAGGAATGCTGCCAGCAAAATGCCGACCTGAATCGCCACCGTAAGTTCGATAAATACGGTCAGAAGGAACGTGATGACAAGCACGGCCACATCGCCGCGGGGGCTTTTGAGCAGGTGGACAAACTCCCGCCATTCGCTCATATTGTAGGCTACGACGATCAGAATGGCGGCGAGCGTCGCCATAGGTATCATCGCCGCCCATTTTCCGATAAAGAGCAGTACGAGCAGCAGGAAAACACAATGAATTATTGCGGAGACCGGAGTTTTGCCGCCGCTTTTTATATTGGTTGCGGTTCGGGCGATGGCTCCTGTTGCGGGAACGCCGCCGAAAATTACGGAGACAATGTTTCCGGCTCCCTGGGCAACCAGCTCCATATTTGAGCGGTGCCGCGTGCCCGTCATGCCGTCCGCGACGACCGCCGAGAGAAGAGATTCGAGCCCGGCGAGAATAGCGATTGTCAACGCGGGCGAGAACATCTGCTGCACAAGTTCCCAACTGACGAAAGGAAGATGCGGCACAGGCAGAGCACTCGGCACTCCGCCAAAACGCGTCTCGATCGTTTCGACCGGCAGGTTAAAATACTGGACGACAAAAGTGACCGCTAAAATCGCGACCAACTGGCCGGGAATTTTCTTTATCAGCCTGTTCCAAACGATAATGATCAGAAGCGACGCCGCGCCGACGCCGAGCGAATAGGCGTTGATCGTGGCTATGTTTTCAAAGTAGACATACCATTTTTCAACAAAATCCGCCGGAACTTTTTCTATCCGAAGCCCGAGAAAATCGCTGACCTGCGAGGAAAAAATTATCAAGGCGATCCCTGCCGTGAAACCGACCGTGACAGGATAAGGGACGAATTTGAGCAGCCCACCCATCCGCGCCAGGCCCATTACTACGAGCAGCACCCCGGCGATCAGCGTCGCAACAACCAGGCCGTCGTAACCGTATTTCTGAACGATCCCATAAACAATTACGATAAACGCACCGGTCGGGCCACTGATCCCTGTACGCGTGCCTCCGAGAACCGCAATGACCAATCCGGCAAAGATCGCCGTGTAAAGGCCCTGCTCAGGCTTTACGCCGCTTGCAATCGCAAGTGCAATAGCCAACGGCAACGCGACAATCCCAACTGTAAGGCCGCCAAGCAGATCGCCCTGGAACATTTTGGACGTATAGCCCTCGCGAAGGATGGTGAGGAGTTTTGGTTCAAGTCTTCGGTGCATGTTTTGCGCAGACTCGCGGCAAAGCCGCTAGAAAATCTGAATCGTAATTACACAGTCAGCCGCCGGAGACCGCAGTGAAAATGGCAAGCTCGTCGCCGTCGCGGACGATCTCGTTGCCGGTCGCATACTGTTGGTTAAAGGAAAATAAAAGCTTGTGTGTGGCAAGCCGCGGATATTCAGCAAGCAGATTGTCAAAAACCCATCTCGCTGTTTTTCCGGCGTCTGCGTCAACCTCGATTTGATGTTCGCCAGTGATCGCTGAGGTTGCGCCAAAGAACAATACTCGAATAAGCATAATGTTGCGCCGACACACTCCCTACCGGTTGTGTTTCTGCCTGCCTACCTACTTTATCGCACCTTCTATCGGGCTGGACGCCGAGGCGTAAAGCCGCTTTGGCATTCGGCCGGACAGGTATGCGAGGCGGCCGGCTTGGACGGCAAGGTTCATTGCGGTTGCCATTTTCTCGGAATCTTTTGCTTCGGCGATGGCGGTGTTCATCAGGATCGCGTCCGCTCCGAGTTCCATAGCGATAGCCGCATCCGACGGCACGCCAACACCGGCATCGACGATTATTGTCGCGCCGGGAAGCTGTTCTCGCATTATCTTGAGGTTCGCGGGGTTTTGCACGCCGAGGCCGGAGCCGAT
>DLHV01000058.1:5041-5732 GCA_002483395.1 Chloracidobacterium sp. UBA7659
AAAATAAGGAAGCACGATAAAGCCTTCCTTCACAAGCACTTTGGTGGCTTCGAGCGTCTGCTCGTTGTCGGGCAAAAGGGTTACAGAATCGCCGATAACTTCGAGCTTTATCCAATCCGTTTCGAGCGCCTCCCGTGCCAGCCGGGCCGTACGGATCGCATGGTCGGCGTCATAGCAGCCCGCCGTGTTCGGCAGTATCTGCATGTCGGGCGATAGGTAATCGAGGAACGATTCGGTCTTACGGTCAAGCGGCACGCGGTTCACGGCAACCGTTACCATCTCGGCCCCCGAAGCCTTGTGCGCGGCCTGCATTTCGGGAAACGAGCGATATTTGCCCGTGCCGATGATCAAACGCGAACCGAATTCCTTTCCGGCGAGTGAAAATGTATCTGACATAATATAAGACAATTTTCACGCAAAGCCGCGTAGAAAGCAAAGACGGGAGTTAGCCACAGAGGACACACAGAAATGAATGAGATATAAATGGATCATGATCAAACCGCACAAAGAACGAATTCTTGCACTCTGTGTCCTCTGTGCTCTCTGTGGCTAAATCATCCGCCGCCGACAAAGTGGATCACTTCGATTCTGTCCGATTCACTGATCTTAACGTCAGCCCAGTTTTTACGGTGGACGACGCCTTTGTTTAGTTCGATGGCGACCCGCTTCGACGGCAGTGAAAAATGCCGCA
>DLHV01000152.1:0-6749 GCA_002483395.1 Chloracidobacterium sp. UBA7659
CGATTATAAACAACCATCCGGCCAGCGGAATTGTTCCCGACGCGATCTACCAAACGGGGCGCGGTTACACCCAGGAAGCCAATTTCCCCGAAGCGGTCAAATGGTATGAACGCGGGCTGCAACAGTTTCCAGATCACGCGGTTTGCAAGGACGCTCTGCTCCAGCTCGCCTCCGCCTATGCGAGAGTGGGGAAATCCAGAGAGGCCATTAAACGCTATCATGAATATATCGACAAATATCCCGGCGACGNNATCATCGATGTCCTGCGCGACGAGGGTGAAGAGATCGAGGCACAGAAATGGGCGGCAAAGGTGCAGGAGGTATTCAAAGGAAAGTTGCCAGAGGCTTTAGCTCTCTTTGCGGAAACGCGAGTCTATATCGCGCGGAACGACTGGTCCGCATCGCTTCCTGGCCTGGAAAAACTTTTGACGTTGCCCGAACTCGGCGGAGCGGCAGTTCCCGGCGGCACAAACCGATCTGAAATAACTTTTCTACGCGGTTTTGTGCTCGAACAGATGCAGCGATATCCCGAAGCGATCGACGCGTATCTGGCAATCCCGGACGGACGCGCCGAGTATTACGGCGGACGCGCGACCGAACGTTTGCTGTTAATGTCGAAAAGCGATGCTGCATCGGTGCTGGTCAGCGGCAAGCTAAATGCATTGATGGCCGCTTCACCAAAAGATCAGGAAACCCTGCGAAAAAATCTCCAGGCCGCTCTGCGTTTGACCGATAACGCCCAGCAGCGTGCGCGAATACTGGAGAATTTGCGAAAGACTTATGCGGCTTTGCCTGGGTATAAAAAGATCCCGTCGTTCAAGCTGATCGGGGCCGGACGAACGCAGATCCGCAAGCAAAATCAATCCGGCGAAGGACAAAATCAGCACAAGCTTCTGGCCGACGAGTTTCTGTTCTTGGGCCTATTCGACGAGGCCGCTCCTGAATTTGATGCAAGCCGGAAGACTGCCGCGGGCGATTCCGACAATGTAAACAGCGATCTTGGATACACGCTGGCGGTTTATTACAAACGCGGTGACATGGCATACCGAGCCATAGCTTTTGCCGAGCCGCTATGGAAGAACGTTCCGGCTGACTATCAGATCCAACTCATCCCGCGCGACGACCTTGAGTTGCTTTATCCGGCACCATATTCCGATTCGTTCTTGAAATACACGTCGCCGCGCAATGTCGATCCGCGGTTTTTGCTGTCGATCGTCCGCCAGGAATCTCGCTACCAGCCAACTATCAAATCTTACGCCGCCGCCCGCGGGCTGATGCAATTCATCTCCGCCACATCTTCAAAAATAGCAGGTGAGCTTGGCCGTGCCGATTTTCAGCAGGACGAGCTGTACAGTCCCGCGACGGCGATCCTGTTCGGCTCGCAATATACTTCAAATCTTTTCAAGCTGTTTCCCAGCCAGCCGCAGGCCGTCGCCGCAAGTTATAATGGCGGCGAAGACAATATGAAACGCTGGATGAATCGCTCGAAATCGGATCTCGCCGACCGATATGTGCCCGAAATTGCCTTCTCGCAATCGAAGGATTATGTTTATAAAGTGATGGCGAATTACCGGGTTTATCAAATGTTTTATAGTGAGAAATTAGACCCGAAGTAAGTTTACTAACGATCTTCTTTTAGTATTTGGCGTTGTGTCCCGGTTTCTTCTTTGCAGCTTTGCGTCTTTGCGGGAAACTTTTTTTCTCCAGCAAAGACGCAAAGCACGCAAAGACAGACGGAATTCAAGACCGGAAAGATTTTTAAGGTTTATGCGAACTTTTATTTTATTTATTTGCGTTATTTTGGTTTTTACTGCGTGCCAAAAATCAGAAACCGAGCCTGTTTCTTCCGGAGCAAAAAGGTATCCATTCAAGGGCAAGATCGTATCGGTCGATAAACAGAAGAAAAAGGCGAAGATCGACCACGAAGCAATTCCCGGCTATATGGAGGCCATGACGATGGACTTCCCGATACACGAGGACTGGGTCTGGGATAATCTGAATCCGGGGGCCGAGGTTCGCGCCGAGCTGGTCGTCGACAACACCGCCAAAGACCCATTCTGGCTGGAAAAGATCGGCATCGTTGCTTTGCCGAACCCCGACCAGCCCGCGCCGCGCGTAAACGAAAAATTCGCCCAGATCGGCAAGCCGGTGCCGGACTTTAAGCTTACCAACCAGGATGGCAAATCGTTTACCTTCAAAGACTATCGCGGCAAAGCTCTTGCCATAACATTCATTTACCGCGAATGTCCTCTCCCGGATTTCTGCATCAAGATGTCGCGGAATTTCAGCGATCTTGCCAATCAGCTTCACGACGACCCTGAAGCCAAAAATAAGATACGGCTTCTGAGCATCTCCTTTGACCCGGAACGCGACACGCCTGAAAAATTAAAACAATATGGCCTCGGCTATCTCAGCAATGGCCCGAAGGCGGATTTCACGATTTGGCAGCTTGCCGTCGGAACGGATAAGGAGGTCCGCAGCGTGGCAGACTTCTTTGGGTTAGATTATAGAGTGGACGAGACCGACAAAGCGCAGATCAATCACAACCTCCGCACCGCCGTCATCGGCCCGGACGGAACCGTCAAGAAGATTTTCGCCGGGAGTGAATGGACGACAGATGATTTGCTCGGAGAGTTGAAGTCGGCTTTAAAGTAGCTCGTCACTTCCTTCGTCTGGGCCAGGCAACCTCAGTATATTCTACTGACGGTCTTAAAAATATGTTCGCTATCGTTAGCCAAATAATCTTATTCTCGCTTTTCTGTTTATTGCTTTGCTTGCAAGTCGTTGCTGCTCAGGAGAAAGAGTGGCGCGAAGTTACTCAAGCCGAACGGCAAATGAAAACGCCGAAAGTCGAGCCGGATGCAGGAGCGGAGGCAATTTTTTGGGAAGTTCGTGTTGCAGACGATTATGTTCCGCGTGCCGGTTTTAAAACTGTCCTGAATCATTACCTGCGTATTAAAATTTTCACCGAACGCGGACGCGAAAGCAACAGTAAAGTCGACATTCCTTTCGGCAAAATTCCCGATTTGGGTATTGACGTAGCGATAAAAGATATTGCCGCCCGCACCGTTAAAGCCGACGGGACGATTATCGACGTAAAGCCGCAAGAGATCTTTGAGCGCGATACGGTAAAGGGAAACGGTGTCAAATTAAAAGCACGATCTTTTGCAATGCCGGGTATCGAAACTGGCGCGATCATCGAATATCGTTGGAAGGAACTTCGCGCCGATTCGCTCAGTTATTACCTTCGTCTGCATCTGTCGCGTGAAATTCCGGTTCAATCGGTCAAATATTATATCAAGCCGGTTACCGCACCGAGATTTTACCTGGGAATGAGGATTCATGCGTTCAATGTCCAGAACGGTTTCGTCAAGGATAAAGACGATTTTTACAGCATGACGATGGCGAATGTGCCGGCGTTTAGAGAAGAGCCGCGAATGCCTTCCGAGTATGATGTCAGGCCCTGGATGCTCGTTTATTACGCCGACCCCGAAGACGATGCAGGCACCGCGGAGAAATATTGGACAATTCGCGGCAAAAATGCTTTTGAAAATCATAAGTCATTGCTCAAGCCGAACGGAGATATTCGGCAGGCCGCCGCGCAAGCCATCGGCGATGCGATGGAAGTGGAGGAAAAAATCAAACGCATTTTTGATTATTGCCGAAAAACTATCAAGGACATTGACGACGATGCTTCCACAATGACGGCTGAGCAGCGCAAAGATTTTGAACCCAACAAAAGTACTTCCGAAACGCTTAAACGCCGTGCCGGAACTTGGCACGATATTAGTATGCTCTTCGGCGCGATGCTCGCGTCCACTGGTTTTGACGTCCGCGTGGCCAATGTCGCTCTGCGCTCTGATGCCAAATTCGATCAAGGTTTTACAAACGACTTTTTAGTACGGACGGAGATCATGGCGGTTAAGGTAGGAAACGATTGGAAGTTTTTCGATATGTCCAATTCTTATCTGCCGTTTGGAATGCTTTCGTGGCCGCTCGAAGGGCAATCATCTCTTATCTCCGACGCAAGTGCGCCTATCTGGGCAACGACACCAGTTTCGTCGTCGGAATTATCAAAAGAGAAACGCACCGCCAAACTGAGACTGAATGCAGACGGCATGCTGGAGGGTGATGTCAGAATCGAATACACCGGGCACCTGTCCCATTTTCATAAAGAATTTAATGACGATGATTCGCCGGCCGAAAGAGAAAAAACCCTCTCAGAAATGGTCAAGCGAAACATCCTCAGTACGGCTGAAATAACAAGCATTTCCATCGAGAGCGTGCAGGACGCGGACAAACCGTTTATCTATTCGTTTAAGATCCGACTCCCGGCGTATGCCGAGCGCACTGGTAAGCGGATTTTCCTGCGTCCCAATATTTTCGAGCGAAATACGAACGCGCCTTTTACGACAAGCATTCGTAAATATGATGTTTCCTTCGATTATCGGTGGTCGGAAGAGGATGATGTTACCATCGAACTGCCGCAAGGTTTTTCGATTGAAAGCGCCGAGTCGCCGCGGACGATCAAAGATCAAAAATTCTTCGGCTCACATGAGACGAAAATTTCTTTTTCTGACGATAAACGAGTGCTGAGCTATCAACGCACATTCTCGTTCGGCGGCAGCGGCAATTTAATTTTTCCCCGAAATATGTATTTGTCGATAAAACAGCTTTTCGATTCGTTTCAAAATGCTGACGCATATGCCGTTTCGCTCAAACAAAACTGAGACGGGTTAGTGAATTTCTTATTTTCCCGTCTATTCGTTTCAATCTAATGATTTATCTAAACTGCAAAATCGCGATGTGACCGCGATCAACCCTAGGATCGTGGGAACGAGAACACGCCTGTTACCTCGCTTAGAGGAGACACTTTGTCGCGACCGTGTTGCTTTAGTAACCGATCGCAGGTGGAGATTACTTATGAGCGAAATCGACTGTGGCCGTCAACACTTGTCAATCGAGGACGCGATTGCCCATGCAAGACGAAACCTCGATGCAAGAGCTGGCGAACGACGCGGGGTGCAAGATGTCGAGCCTTACTGGGGGACGATGGGAAGCAGCAACGTCGGTTGGGTGGTTGGCTATCTAGTCACCGCGCGCCGGAGGTGGCGCCTCGATTTTGATCCCAATCCTGACAAACTTGTTCATGTGAACGAAGAGAATTTTGACTTGCCGCCGTCCCGTCAAAAAGTTATTCACAAGGTCAAGCCCGCCAAGTTCGATGTCAGCGGCAAACCGATTGCCGACGATACGCAAGCTCGCCTGTACTGGCGTAAATGGACGACGCGCTACGGCCAGCCGGGATTAGGAGTTTTATGTGCGGTCTGCCGTGTGTATCACAGTGGAGGACGATGCCCTTTCCCGTGATAAAGTTTTTTGATTTATTTCCAAAACGTGCCATCGCGATAGATCTCCTCCCCGGCAACCAGTGTAATTACAACATCTCTTGCGTTAGAGGCAAATACGAGCGCCGCGTGGATTTCGTTTACCGGCTGCTGGGCGATGTTCGTGAGCGAAACGACTGCGATGTCGGCTTGTTTGCCCGGTTCGAGTGTGCCGATTCTGTCGTCAAGCCGGAGGGCTTTGGCACCGCCGAGTGTGGCGGTTTCGAGCATTTCTTTGGGGGAAATAAACCGCTTGTTGCCCGGCCTGTTTCGAGCGGCGAGGGCGGCGAAGCGTGATTCTTCAAGCAGGTCGCAGACATTGTTACTGGCAACCGAATCGCTGCCAAGGCCGACGGCGATCCCCGAGTCAAGGAATTTTTCGAATGGTGCGTAGCCGTGACCGAACTTGGCATTCGATTTCGGGCAATGGGCGATAGACGATCCAGACGCACGTATCAATTCAATATCGCTGTCCGAAACCGTCACGCAATGGGCAAGGAGCGGTTTTGTTTGCAAAATTCCGGTCCGCTCAAGAAATTCCACCGACGAACATCGAGGACTGTTCCATTCGAAGCCAAACTTTTTGTAAACCTCGATAAAAAATCCTGAATCATCCATTACCAATGCACGTTCTTCGGCAGACTCGGCGGCGTGGATCGATATATTTATATTTTCCATCGCCGCAAATTCGGCGATCTTTTCAAAAAGGCGCTGGCTGACCGTGTACGGCGAATGCGGCGAAAGGCCGACTTCGACAAGGTCGGTCGCCGTTTCGCGGAGCTCGAAAAACTTATCCGCAAGGCGTTGAATTTCGTCGTCCGCGGTCCGGTCATCGGGCGAAAACTCGGTCTCCTGAAACACGACGCCGCGAAGCCCGACCTTTTTCAAAGCCTCTAGTCCCGCCTTGCCGCAACGTCCGATATCGCCGAAGCATGTCACGCCGGCACGGGCGCCTTCGTTCGCACCGGCGATCGCGGCGGCCTCGATCTCGGCATCGGACATCGCGGAACGCAGATCGTTCAGCCTAAGCAGCCACGAGCGAAAATCGTGCTCGACGTCGTCCAGTGCCCCGCGCGACGCCGTGATTTCAAGATGCGAATGGCAGTTTACAAAGCCCGGCAAAATTGCAGCTTTGCCGAAATTTTCATGCCCGGCGTCAGGGTATTGAAGAATGATCTCATCCCTCTTACCGACTGCTATTATCTCGCCGCCTTCGATCGCGACCGCACCGTCTGTGATCGGCTCAGCAGAGATCGGCAAAACATAGTCGGCGGAAAGTATCTTCATGTGAACAAGAGATCTTGGCTAGCTTTTTTTGCCTTCGTCCGAACGATATCGTTCGAGGATCGACAAAACATATGC
>DLHV01000152.1:6776-23035 GCA_002483395.1 Chloracidobacterium sp. UBA7659
TCCTCGACGCGGCTCGGGCCGGCGTTGTAAGCCGCGAGCGTCATCGCGGTTTCAGCCGGTCGGCCGCGATATCTTTCGCGGATCTTTTCAAGATACCAGCATCCGACCTGTATGTTTCGTTCCGGATCACGTAAAAATTCGACCACGTTCTCGGCTGCCTGCTTTTCAAATTCTCTCAACCCCGTTTCTTTTGCCCACTCGCGGGCGACAACCGGCGTCACCTGCATCAGCCCGATCTCTTCGTCGGCGCCGATCTTCCACGCCTGAAACCACGTCTCCTCATATATCAGGCTCCAAACCAGCCGTTCATCTATACTGTAGATGCGGGCCTGTCGGGCGATCAGGTCATCATAGCGGTGCTCCCAGTAGGCGCGAAAAAAGAAATATCCAGACGCAACGACAATTGCGGCAATAAACGCGCAGGAAACCAGATATCGATACATGAAAAAAGGGTGATGAACGGCGATAAAACGGCGTTACTGTAAACTTATTAAATCAATTTCAGGAACGATGTACAAGCGGATCGACTGCGGCTTTGAGTTGCCGCAGCCCTTGTTCCTCAGTGGCGGTCGGCTTTTTTCGGATGGGCGACGCGACGCGACGGCTTTTCGTCAGTGTCGGCGAGCGGATCCGTGATCGAGTGCCTTGCCTTGTTACGCAGGCGCCCGCCGGAACGCACGATCTCGGCAAAAAGATCGACATCGTAGTCCGCTTCGCGGGCCATTTCCTGGCGGATCTCGATCAAAACTTCAAGAAATTTTGGGCGGCGGTACATCTATGGTGAATCGTGAATAGTTAATCGCAAATAGTCAAGACGACGACAATGTCTCAGCTATGCACGAGAAATTCGGGCGTGACGATAACGGGCGAGAAAAAACCGGCTGCCGCGTTAAAAAGTCGAACGCGGGCCTGTTTGCGGACATTGGCAAGGTGGCCAAAATTCCAGGTGACCAGGTAATCGACCTTGTGAAACGAAGCCAGGGCCATGTGAACGGCGTCGGCGATGAACTTTCGGTGAAAAATTCCGCGCGAGATGTATCCTTCGGCCAGAATGGCGACCTCTTCTGCCAGATCGAGGCGATCGAGGTCTTTGATTATTTTTAAATAGCCCGTGCGGTGCGGTTCGTCGATGCGTTCAAGCTCACGTTGGACAAGTATAGAGCTGTAAACCTGGTATTCCGAAAGCTCGTGCTCGAACCAGCGAATCGTCAAATCGCGCCGAAACGGGTCGCCATTGTCCAGATAGGCCCCGATGACAGATGTTTCAAGATACAGGCTTAGTTTCATTATCGAGCAAGGTCATCATGGTATCGGCGTCGGTTCGGCTATCGGAACAAATGTGACTTTCGAATTCCTAAAGTCGAATGTCATTCGGTAATTGCGCAAAAAGTTGCCACCCAAAATGCCTGCCTGCTCAAACCCGGACGCCTCATTTATCATATCCAGATCGAGGGCGATAGCGGTAATGCTCTTTCTCGAATGTGCGCCGAAGCTGACGCGCGGAAGCAGGAATGACGTAACTCCGTCGGTTACTCCGGCCGAGCCGATGACCCGCATTTTTTCATTATTGGCAAACGGGCTTATCCCTTCCATGCCGGCGACCTCAGCCGATATGACCGAAACGCTGGCACCCGTATCGACTATAAAGTTCAACGGCGTGCCTACGCCCTCAAGCTGAACCTCGCCGCTCAGAAACCCGCTCGACGTTAATCTGAGTGGCAGCGAGACGCCGCTTTCCGGCCCGAGGGAATCCTTCGGGTCCATCGCCTTAGCCAGCGAAAAAGTCAGATTACCGTAGTCGATCGTGGTCAGAAATTTCGAGATGAGCGAAAGCCCGATATAGCCGTCAATATTGTTCCCATCATTGTGGAATTTTCGGATATAGACGGGAACATTGCGGATCTCGACCGCGCCGATCTCGACCTGTCGCAGAAATCCGTACACGATCTCAAACCTTCCGTTGCCACCGATCCCTTTTGCAAATCCGCCCTTGGTAATCGGATTGATCTTCATGGCCTTTGCCGTTTTATCGGATATTACCGAGATACCTGAACCCGTATCGAGGACGAAGTTGAGCGGCTCATCCCGTCCATTTACTTTTATCTGGATTATCGGCCGGTTGCCGGTCAGCTTGAATGGTACGGACGTATTATTCCGTCCCGCTGTTGCGTACAACTGCTGCCGCTGGCCCAAAAACTTTAGGAAATTAATAAGTCCTTTGATGCGGGCCCTTCTTTCATCGTCGTTATCACGCGACAGACTTAAAAATCGATAATACGCGTCCGCGGCTTCCTTGTATCGCTCATATCGTGCTGACACCTGTGCAAGGGCGAAAACATAATCCGGCTGTTCGGGGTCGTGAAATACGGCTTCCTGCAGATTTTCAAGACTGTCCTGAACACGATTCTCGTAGAAATCCAGCATGCCCAGGCTTGCCCAGGCAAAAGCCTGCCGCTTGTTTAGCTTTAGCGAGTTAAAAAAAAGCGTCCGCGCGTCGTTAAATCTGCCCGCACCGAGTAAGGTCGCACCCAGCACCGCAAACGCGTAGGAATTTTTCGGCTCGGCTTTGGCAATGTTGTAGCTGATTTCATATGCCTCAGTAAGGCGCCTCTGTTTGAGGCATACATAGGCCAGCCTGAGCTTGGCGTCACTATTGTCCGGGACGGCATCTATGACTTTGCGGAGGAGCTTTTCCGCCTCGATCAGGTCTCCCTTTTTAATAAGTTTCTCGGCCCGTTTTGCAAGCTGTTTCGGGGTCTCGGCATCTGCCTGCTGAACATCACCGGCAATCAAAGTAAATGCCGACGCGCAGCAAATGACCGCAACAAAGGCCAGATTCTTTAAGAGGACAGGAAAATGCAAAGTATTGATTCTAAGAGGCTTAACTTTCATTACTCACACTCCTTATCCTTCAAAACGCAATGATCCCGAAATCGAAAAAAATCATTTTAGGATCTCGCCGGTTTTCATCGACCAAAGGACGAGATCGAGTTCGTCAAAATCAATTGCCGCAGTTATCGCTAGTTGCTTTAGGTTTTCTTCAACCCTTAGATACCTCGAACGCGTATTAGGTGGCTTTGGCTCGTCGATTATTTTTAGTTCGTGCAGGCATTTCAAAACGTGCTTGTCGAGGATCGCGTAGCCCGAAAAACCGATGTTTCGCAAATAGTGGCTCGCTTCTTTGTAACCAAGGCCCTTGATGCCCTTTTCCATTACAAGCCAATCACGTCGCTCGAAATGACAATCGAAACTCTGTAATTTACTACGCAGCCTCATTCCGCAATGTTCGCGAAGAAACTGACGTGAAGCAACTATATACCTGGATCGGGCGTTTGGATACCGGTGAACACCCGTCAACGCCCTTGCCAGTTCAGGCTGTTCGCCATCCGCCAGCAGTGGTTTTACTGCCGTTATCGAGCGAAGCCCCATTTTTGCCGAACAGCCGCCGGTAAAAAAACAGTACACCATCTCTTCCCAAAGATCGGCGTCGGTTCCACGCCTCCAAACATGTTCGAACTCCGCCAGACGCAGCTTAATATCATCACGCCTTTCTGCATGAACCTTTTGAATCGTCTCAATATTTACAAGCTGTTTTTCTCTTTTCACAGGTCAAATGCTTCCTCAATCTTAGGAGCGTGCACCTTTAGTGTCAATCAATTTATTTTTGGCTGCCAAGCAAAAAAACTCTTTCCGAAATCGTCAGATTAATGTATAAGTAAATAAGATGGCCGCCATAAGCAGATGTTTAATAAATATTGCATCTCAGATGGCAAAAAACTCATCGAATCGCACGTCATAGCTTTGAGACTGTTCAAAGCGGATGAGAAAATGAGGGTTGAAAATTTGGGGCGGTTTTGTGGTATACTGTTTTTTGCCTGTCTGCCTAAAAGAGCATTCACAGCACCCACGACCCTAAGAGAAGTAAAAGATGAANNTCACTAAAATTGCCTTTTGGCCGTTTATCGCCGTTTTGATTTCTACTTTCGGCGTCGCGGTTTTTGGGCAGTCGCAGCCGCTGCTTCAGGACATCACGGTCCATAAAGAGAAGTCCGGTCCGAATGTCTCGTCCGCTCCGCTAGTAAAAAAGACGGGAAGCGTAACGAGTGTCGTCCCGCTGAACACGGTCGCGGTAAATACATCGATTCCCGTGCTGGCGGAAGCGGCCATTCCCGGCTACTCTGGTGTATTGGTTGAAACCCTTGACGGCAATGTCGTCGTCGAAAGCGGCTCTAATACCGCTTATAATCCGGCTTCGAATGTAAAGATCGCAACGGCCTATGCAGTCCTGAAAAGCTTCGGCCCGGAATACCGCTTCCCGACAAACGTCTGGACCGACGGCAGCTTCGAGCAGTCGACCGGGACGATACACGGCAATATTTATGTTTCGGGCAAAGACCCGATATTCGGTTTTGAGCACGCGATAACGCTGGCAAACGAGCTTAACCGGATGGGAATTCGAACGATTGAGGGCGACCTTATCGTAACGGACAATTTCGCGATGAACTATTCGACATCGCCGCAGCGTTCGAGCCAACTGCTTTTCGCGACAATGGACGCGTCAAAGCGCTCGTCCGCGGCGACAAGCGTATATTCAAACTTTCTCGCCAATTCCGGCAGGTTCGATCAGGCTGCTGTTACGCCGAGCGTAACGTTCACAGGTAGTGTTTATGTGCAGCCGATGCCCGGCAATGTAAATCTGCTTTTCTCGCATGAATCGGCTCCGATGCGCGAGATTATCAAGGCTACGCTTTGCTATTCGAATAATTTCCTTGCTGAAAGGCTTGGCGATATGGTTGGCGGCCCGTACGCGGTAGCGAGGCTCGTTCAGCAAAACAGCGGCGTTCAGCCTCAGGAATTTTCGATCCAGACATCAAGCGGCCTCGGTATCAACCGCGTGACGCCAGCCGCGATGATGAAGCTTCTTCGTACACTGCGGAGCGAGCTTTCACGCTACAGGATGACGTTCGCCGACATCATGCCGGTTGCCGGCGTGGACAAAGGCACGCTCGAAAATCGCTTCGATACTGATTTTTCGACCGGAAGCGTCGTCGGCAAAACGGGCACGTTGGGCAACACGGACGGCGGCGTGAGCGCCCTCGCGGGCGAGATCCACACCCGAGGCGGAAAACTGCTTTTCGTTATCTTCAACCAGCGCGGCAGCATTTCGCGATTCCGAAGTTTCCAGAACAATTATGTTGCGCTGATACAAGGCCAGTTCGGTGGAGCGGCTCCGATGGCCTATAACCCGATTTCGCTCAATGTGCGTATGGCGAAGACGAGAGTAACATATCCCGACGGGCGCCGTTCGGGCGGTGAATAATTCGTTTCAAGCAATTTCGATCGAAAGGAAGCAGAAAACATGCTTCCTTTTTTGTTTTTGGCGCGCCTAAAGCCGTAAGATAGTGCGGTTGTCCGAATTCGTAAACTCCGTCTGCCAATGAACGAGATCGAAAAAGAACCGCCCGAAAGCGAAACACCCGAAGAACTCGCCGACCTTGTAATCACCGAAGACCTGGTCGAGCCGCCCAAAGACCAACCTCCCGCAAAACAAGCAAGCGTTGCCAGGTCCGCCGGAATCGTCTCGATTGCCGTCATGTTTTCACGCGTGCTGGGCCTTGTTCGCGAAACGATCTTTGCCCGGTATTTCGGGGCCGGTTTTCTGTACGACGCATTCATCGTCGGCTTCAGAATCCCGAATCTGCTCCGCGATCTTTTCGCCGAAGGTGCCCTGTCGGCCGCATTTGTAAAGGTCTTTACCGATTACCAGCTAAAAAGTAGCGAGAAGGAAGCATGGCGTCTGGCCAGCCTGGTGTTCAATTGTCTCGCCGTCGTTCTCAGCATCATCACTGTGCTCGGCATTCTTCTTTCACCACTTTTTGTAAAGATCATCACCTACAACTATCTCGGCGACCCGAACCACTATTATCCGGCCGAGAAAGCCGCGTTGGCGACGACGCTGATGCAGATAATGTTCCCGTTCATACTGTTGGTCGCCCTGGCGGCTCTGGCAATGGGCGTTTTGAACACAAAGGGTAAATTCGCCATTCCGGCGTCGGCCTCGACGGCCTTCAACATTGCTTCGATCATTTTCGGGCTGGCGATTGCGTTCTGGCTTAGCGGCGGCAGTTGGGAACGCTCGACGGACAAACTCGCCGTGCCGAGCGATGCCGCGCAGTGGGCAATAATCGGCATGTCAATTGGTGTGCTGATCGGCGGAGCGGCCCAGATCCTGATCCAGTTGCCGTCGCTTCACAAGGTCGGCTTCCGGTTCTCGCTCGCGCTGAATTTCAGGGACGAAGGCGTCCGCCGCGTGATGCGTCTGATGGGTCCGGCGATCATCGGCACTGGAGCGATCCAGGTGAAAGTGTTCGTGGATACAGTCGTCGCATCGGGCATCGAAGGCGGAGTGTCGTGGCTTAGTTATGCGTTTCGTCTTATGCAGTTTCCGATCGGCGTCTTTGGCGTCGCGATCGGTACGGCGGCGATCCCCACATTAGCGCGCCTTGCTTCCGAGGAAAACACTGTCAAGTTTCGCGACACTCTTGCCGATGCGATCAAGCTCGTCTTTCTGCTAGCGATCCCGTCCGCCTGCGGCCTTGTCGTGCTTGGCAAACCGATCATCAGCCTGATCTACCAACGCGGTGAATTTGATGCTTTTGATACCAACATGACCGCGTGGGCGTTGGGCGCGTATTCGATCGGGCTGGCCGGCTATGCGGCGATCAAGGTTCTGTCGCCCGCGTTCTATGCGCTGGACGACGCCAAAACGCCGATGTACGTCAGCGTCGCCTCGATTGCGATTCATTTTGTCTCGAGCTTCGGTTTGATGCAGCTTCTTTCGACGGTCGGGGTATCGCCCGAACGGCCCAACGGTTACGGCCATGTCGGCGTCGCTCTCGCGACCTCGATCGTCGCGTTGGGGAATTTTTTGGCGTTGTCGTTGCTAATGCGGAGGCGGATAAGACGCCTGAACGGCCGCGACATTTTTACATCGTTTCTGAAGATTATTTTGGCTTCCGCCGTGATGTCGGCAGCAGCATATGCAAGCTACTATTATTTGACCAACTTTTTCGGCGAAAAGGGCTTGTCTGTAAGATTGATCGAAGCATTCATACCGATCTCTCTCGGCGGCATTGCATTCGTAATCGTCGCAAAGTTTCTACGAGTGACGGAACTGGAACAGGCATTTGGGATGATACGGAGGAGGCTGGGTACGAAGAAATAGCATGTTTTTGTCTCGATTATGTGCTACTTTGAATTAATCATGGACGAAGATCTATTACAAAGAATAACGATCGACCCGGATATTTGTTTTGGCAAACCGACGATCCGGCACATGCGATATCCGGTGGAAATGCTGTTAGATCTCCTTAGTTCGGGAATGACGACTGATGAAATTCTCACTGATTATCCTGACCTGGAGGAAAAGGATATTCATGCATGCCTCCTTTTGGCGACAAAGCTGGTAAAAGTAAATAGCATCAGCAGCGTTTTGGCCGCGTGATGAAATTTGTAATCGACGCCCAGTTGCCCTTTGCCTTAAAAGCTTGGTTTTTGGACCGGAGTTTTGACGCTATCCACACCGACGATCTGCCAAAACGAAATCGAACAAGCGACATTGAAATCGCTGATATCGCGGTCACGGAAGGTAGAATATTGATCTCTAAGGACAGCGATTTTCTAAAATTGAAAATCCTTCATGACAAGCCCGACCGCCTCCTTTTGATCACAACAGGGAACATTAATAATAATTCGTTAAGAATTCTGTTTGAGCGGAATTTTGAATCTATTCGCAAATTGTTTGACTCGTTCGAGATCGTTGAATTGAATAATAATTTTGTTCTGGGACGGAATCTGGATTAAATTAATGACAGAAATACAACTTGCTGCCGTATGATCAAGCCGTTCAAGGCAATCCATCCCATAATCCACGAAACCGCTTTCATTGCTGACGACGCAATAATCATCGGCGATGTCGAGATCGGCAAAAACTCCAGCGTATGGTTTGGCTCGGTCATTCGCGGAGATGTCAATTTCATTCGCATTGGTGCAGGAACGAACATACAAGACGGCTCGGTGATTCACGTCAGCTCAAAAACACATTCGACTATTTTAGAAGACGAGATCACCGTCGGCCACCGCGTAACGCTTCACGGCTGCTATATTGAAAAGGGCTGTTTGATCGGCATCGGAGCGATCGTCCTGGACGGTGCCCGGATCGGCAAAAACTCGCTCGTCGCCGCCGGCAGCCTTGTCACGCCCGGCACACAGATCCCGCCGGGCTCGATGGTCATGGGCAGCCCGGCAAAGGTAAAACGCCCTCTTACCGAGGAAGAGATCGCGGGCGTCAGACAAAGTGCGCGTAAATATATCGAGCTTGCCGCGATATACAAGAAGATGCCGGGTTAGCTCCAATAGGAGCCCTGTTTGTAGAGAATGTCTTGGGATTGGGTAAAGCTCCGTCGGAGCGCCCTGTCCGATGTTATTGATGACTGTTCATAGGCCGCCCCGATGGGGCTGACCATATCTTCGGTCCGCACGTTCTACAAACAGATAGCTCCTATGGAGCTAAATGAAAATTTACCAAGTCAACTAAATCGCTAACCCAACGTACCATTCGCTTTTACAATCATCCCGTTTCGGCGTAAAATCCTAATTCGCTCGCTCATCCTATTTTCTGAATTATGAAAACATTTATTTTCGCGTCTCTCTGCGTGCTTATCCCTATGTCCGCCGTCTGCGCTCAAACGGATGAAACGGGCAAGAACGAGTTCGCCGTGTGGGGCGGATTCTCGCCGGATTCGAACACGTTTATCAAGGCTTTCGGCCGCACGCCGGACGCCCGGTTCGGGATCGTCGCGTTTCGTTATTCACGGCGGTTCAACAACAGCGATTCGATAAACCTGAAATATACGGCCGACGTTGTTCCAGCAGTGTTTCTGAACTATCCGGATTTCGATGTAACGGGGACGAATCCGGTGATCATTCAAACGGTGAGACCGACGCGGTACGCATTCGGCGTCGCCCCGCTCGGTCTGCAAATGAATTTCCGCCCGCGAAAAAGGGTGCAGCCCTTTCTTGCCGCGAGCGGCGGGCTTCTATACTTCCATAAGGTGACGCCGAATTTCACCGGTACGCGTTTCGCGTATACAGCCGATATCGGAGCGGGTGTTGAATTCAAACTAAAGGAAAAACGCGCCGTCACCGTGGGATACAAGTATTACCACGTCTCGAACGGCGACCGCGGCACCGAGAACCCCGGCTTCGACAACAATCTCTTCTACATCGGCTACACGTTTTTTAGTAGATAAACTCAACGATCCGAAATGCGACTATCAGTTTAGCCACGAATTACACGAATGGCACGAATAAGACTTTTCCTTCATTCGTGTTATTAGTGGCTAAATTTCCGTACCAACTCTGCGTCTCGGCGTCTCTGCGGTAAAATACCTTTATGGCAAGTACGAATCCAGCCCGCGGCATGCGCGACTTTCTGCCCTCGGACGTCCGCAAACGCAATTACGTCATCGGCATCATCAAAGAAGTCTACGAAAGCTACGGCTTCGAACCGCTCGAAACACCCGCCGTCGAAAACATCGAAACCCTGATGGGCAAATATGGCGAGGAAGGCAATCAGCTCATTTTTAAGATTTTGAAGCGGCGGGATGCGTTTTGGGAGGAATTAGAGGACTTCGCTGAAAAAGTCAAAAATGGATCGTACGATGACGATAATCCTATATATCCACCCTCAATTGAGAACTCCTTCTGTGACCTTGCTCTTAGGTATGACTTGACGGTCCCCTTGGCTCGTGTGGTCGGAAATAATAAAAACGACCTCCCTAAATTCTTTAAACGCTACCAGATACAGCCCGTATGGCGCGCCGACCGCCCGGCTCGCGGCCGCTTTCGCGAATTTTATCAATGCGACGTCGATGCTATCGGCTCAAGCTCAATGGTTGTCGAGGCGGAATTGATCTCTGCGGTGAGCGAGATTTTAGAGAGGCTGGGTTTCCGCGATTTTGAAATTCGATTAAATCATCGACTTTTGCTAGATGCCATGATGATAAATGCAACGATCGAAAGAGAAAAAAGATCAAATGTTCTCATTGCCCTGGATAAGCTGGATAAAATAGGCAAAGACGGTGTTAAAGAAGAACTTACGCGATTAAATATCCCTGAAAATAGTATTGAGACCTTGTTTTATTTGACTACGAATAAGGATTTTTTTTCTGTTGGTAAAATGGAGCGGTATGTTCCCTCTACCGACAACTTTGCGGTGAATTGCGAAATGCTCGAACATCTATGTCAATATTTTAAGGACTTTCCGTCAAATAGCGCACAAAATATCGTTGCGAATGAAGCATTTGGAAAACTAAAGAAAATAGTTGATTTAACACGAGACGCTTCGGGTCGAAACCACCTGAAAATCGATGCCAGTCTTGCCCGTGGTCTTTCCTACTACACCGGAACGATCATGGAAATAAACGTCCCCGATCTTGCGGGCAGCTTAGGCGGCGGCGGGCGTTATGACGGACTGATCGGGATGTTCGGAAAAGAACAGATCCCGGCGTGCGGTTTCTCGCTCGGACTTGAGCGCATTTTGGTCGTAATGGACGAACGGAATATGTTCCCGCCGGAGATCGCCGCATCCACGCCCGCCGAGGTGATGGTAACGATCTGGAACGAAGAAACTATCGGCGAATCGCTAAAACTCGCTAATGAACTCCGCTCGCAGGGCCTCCGCGTTGCAGTTTATCCTGAAGCTGACAAGTTTGGAAAACAGTTGAAATACGCCAATTCGATCAATGTGCCCTTCGTATGCAAAATCAGTGAAGAAGAAGTTGAGGAAAGCAAGGTTAAACTCATAGACATGATGAGCGGCGAAGAATGGAAGTTGGCACCGACCGAGATCGGAAAGGAAGCACTAAATAAAGCGAGGAAATCGACATGAATCGTAGAATTCCACCCATCATTTCATTGATCTTTATTGAAATTTTTCTTCTCTTTTCTGGAATATCGTTTGCCCAAAACCAAGGCTATCTTCATGTTGGACGGCAAGAGATTGCGTTCTTTCAGATAAATCGAATAAGAGAACGACTGAATGGGGTTGTGCAAATTATTTCCCTCGTTGATGGCTATAGCGGGAAAAGTTTAGGAACTAAGAGATACCCGTTTTCGGGAACGATTAGTGGTAACGATGTCAGCATTAACTTCGGGGGTTTTCTTTCACAAAGCATAGTAACAGGTACCTATACAACAAGTAGGTTGAATCTCTCTATGCCACAACAAGATGGAAGTATTGCGATAATTACGTATAAACGCTCTAATGTTAGTCAATTTAATAAGGCCGTTTCTAACCTAAGAATTGCAGCAGCAAGAATAAACGCGCAAATTGCTTATCAAAGATATGCCACTAAAATAAATCAGGACATTTTTGATGCATTTGAGACCGTGAAAAATCAAATAGAAAGGTTGAAGAATGTAAAGAAATTTGACATTTCACCCTTTGAAAAAGATTTGAAAGAAATGCAAAAAGAGGAAAATAAATTTCTAATAAGTTTAAGGGGAAACGAACTAGTTGATGCAAAGTATGAATTTTCTAATCTCCAATATACTAAAAACTCCATACTTTACGACAGAAATTCACTTGAATATGATTTCAAGAATGCAAAGAATGTAATAAACAATTCTAAAGAAAGCTTACAGAACTTAAATCTCATTTGGAATGAATATTGGGTTGCTTTGGCAAAAGATAATACTGGCTTAATCCGTCGAGATATAGACAAGAATTTGCTTTCCGAGTATTCAGAAGCGGTTAATTTAGCAGTTCGTGAGGTCGGAAACTTAATTGCTTCAGCAGATGCTAAGGCCATCGATATTGAAAGCCAGACGAGCAAAATTGTGAGTGAAGCTAAGAAATCACTTGAAGAAGCCGAAAAACGAAAGCCAAATTAATATGTCATGACCGAGCAAATCACCCAGAACCGTCGCCGTGGCGAAGATAAAACCGTCCAAATAGAATGTACCGCAAGCTCGAACCAAAACTCCTCACAATTCTTCGCGAAGGCTATACAAAAAATATGTTTCGCGGCGACTTGCTTTGTGGCCTCACCGTCGGAATTGTCGCTCTGCCTTTGGAGATTGCCGCGCGAATCACTGCATCAAAAGAGCAGACACAAGGCTCGGGCGGCCTGTCGCAATGTGCTGAGGCAAGCCGCGAAAAAAGTATTCAGGGTCTATCTAAAATGGCAACCGATTTCTTCGAACTCACAACCGACCCGCTCGACATTGGCGAGATCGCCCGCCGCGTTGTTCCGCCGGAATGCGGGGCGACGGTTACGCTTGACGGCTACGTACGCCAGTTCACAAAAGGCCGCGAGACTCAGCACCTGTTTTACGAAGCCTACGAGCCGATGGCGATCAAGGAAATGGAGAAGTTAATAAAGGCTTCAAAAGAACAATTTGAGATCTCACACACTGGCATCGTCCATCGCCTCGGAAGGCTTGAGATCGGCGAGACGAGCGTGGTAATTTCCGTCGCTGCTCCGCATCGTAAAGCCGCGTTCGCCGCCTGCGAATGGCTCATCCGCGAACTGAAACGCACCGTGCCTATCTGGAAAAAAGAGGTGTATGCCGACGGCGAGGTCTGGGTCGAGGGCGATTTGTAATGTAGAATTTACATAAATGTAACATCGATTCTTGCCTGACCGCGTAACCTGTAATATCATTTCGAACTCAAAGCTTATTCAATCTAGATCAAAGATCGAGAGGACACAAAAATGCGTAAGATCATTGTTTTGTCATTTGCAATCATCCTTTGTGCGGCCGGTGTGTTCGCACAATCACAATCAACAACAGGAAATATCGAAGGCCGGGTCGTCGACCAAAACGGCGCCGTCGTGCCGAGCGTATCCGTCTCGGCGACAAATCAAGACACCGGCTTCGGCAAAACGACCGTTACCGGCAGCGACGGAGGCTACATCTTCGTGCTGCTGCCGCCGGGAAGTTATAAAGTAACGACCAGCGCGGCACAGGGATTTGCCGCTTCGACCTACGAGAATGTCAAAGTAACGGTCGGTGCAAAAACTTCGCTTGAGATCGCCGTTTCGGCAGGCGGCTCGGTAAACGTCGTCGATGTAAATGCCGAGGGACAGGGAATCGAGACTACTCGGTCGTCGATCTCTTCGACCGTTGATGAGCGGCGTGTCACAAATCTTCCGACAAACGGACGCAATTTTCTGGATTTTGCGACACTGACGCCCGGCATTGTTCGCGACCCGACGCGGGCCGGCGATCTCGCCGTAGGTGGGCAGAAGGGAACGCTGAATAGTATTCAAATAGACGGAGCCAGCAGCGACAATACATTTTTCGGGCAATCGTCGGGCCGCACGGGTTCGGGCCGTGCTCCTTCGCAGTTTTCGGTCGACACCGTTAAAGAGTTTCAGGTCAACCAAAACGGCTTCTCGGCGGAATATGGCCGAGCGGCTGGTGCCGTGATCAACGTCGTCACCAAATCGGGAACGAACCGGTTTTTCGGCAGTGCTTTTGAATATTTCCGTGATGAGTCGCTGAATGCTCTCAATCCGAATCTCATCGTAGCCAGGCGGGCAAAACCGTTCGGCCAGATCAATCAGTTTGGCGGAACCTTTGGCGGCCCGATCAAGAAGGATAGGGCTTTCTTCTTCGGAGCATACGAAGGACAGCGCTCCGATTTGCCGAATCCGATCGTGCTGCCGTCATTGGCCTTGGCGACGACGCCCGCTAACGTCCAGGCATTCCTTAATCCAAAGATCAACTCCTATAATGTCAATCGGCAGCAGGATACGTTTCTTGTCAAGACGGACTTTAATATCAATGACCGGAATCAGGTTTGGGTCAGGTTTAACCAGCAGAATTTTACCGGCACGAATCTGGAAAATTCGGGTGCTCTGAGCGCCGAAGAGCATACCGGAAACAGCAACGTTAGTACCTCGAGTATAACGGGAAATTGGACGCTGACGCTTACGCCGACGTGGTTCAACGAACTTCGCCTCCAATATTCGCGAGATAAGGAGCCCGGATTATCGAATTCCGAAAATCCTGAACTGACTGTTTCCACGCCGAATGGAACGTTTAATATTGGGCGTAATAACTTTAGTCCGCGGGAAACGACTATCAAGCGTTTTCAGTTGATCGACAATCAAACTGCACTCGTCGGAAATCACACGGTTAAATACGGTGTCGATCTGCTGTTTGACCAGATCTTCAACTTCTTTCCGGGCCTCTTCAGCGGTTCGTATTCATTTACCGGAGGTTCATTTAACTCAGGGTATTTGCAACTTTCAGCTTACTTGAACGGAACCACGGTTCCGTCGTCGTACAGGCAGAGTTTTGCCGGTGCCGGCACGACCGGCCCCGAGACGCATCCCGACAACAACGAGTATGGCTTTTTTGTACAGGACGATTGGCGAATAAGTCCAAAGTTTACACTGAATCTTGGGCTTCGTTACGACTATCAGGCCATTGCAAAACCGCCGATCACGAACTCAAATCCGACGACGATCCAGGATCCGAATACGTTTACGACGCGAACTACAAGAACGCTTCCGGATTTCGGATACGATACCGGCTTCCGTCCGAGCGACAAGAATAATTTTGCTCCGCGTATTGGTTTAAGTTATGCGTTCGACGACAAAACCGTGATCCGAGGCGGTTACGGAATATACTACGCTCGGACGCCGGCCATCATGACCGGAACGGCGCATTCGCAGAACGGTATTCAAGTGGTCGCGATCAGTATTACCTGCGGGACTGTGGCCCCAAATATTTGTCCGACATACCCGAATGCCTTTCCCAGTATTCCGACCGGAGCAAATCGGCCAGCCGCAAACCTGTACCTCTTTTCGCAGGATTACAAACAGCCGTTTACGCACCAGGCTCGGGCGCAATTTGAACGTGAAGTATATAAAAACACGACGTTTTCCGTGCAATATACAATGTTCCGGGGCAAGGATCTCACCCGAACGCGAAACGCCAACCTATTCGCCCCGGTGCCGGTGACCGCCAGCGGACTGACATTTATGCGGTTTCAAACGGAACGGGAACGATTTGGGGACGCCGTCACGACTTCGAATTCGAGATTCCGCCCGTTCCGCGATTATGACCGGATTAGCTTGTTCGAGAGTTCGGCTAAGTCTTTCTATCAGGGCTTATCGTTTGAATTTAACCGCCGATTTGCCAATCGCTGGCAGTTCAACACAAGTTATACCCTTTCAAGGGCAAAAGACGACAAACCGGATCAAACATCTGTTGTTCCGGGTGCCGATGACGGAAAAATCGCCGAAAGTCAATTCGATCTTACCGGCGAATACGGCCGTTCAGATTTGGACGTTCGGCATCGATTCATCTTCAGCCCGGTCTATGAGACGGGGACTTTCAAATACAGCGAAAATAAGGTGATCCGGGCGCTTCTGAGTGATTACGTATTTACGGGCATCTTCATTGCTCAATCCGGGATTGCCTACTCCGCATTGGTATCGGGCGATCCTAACAATGATGGTGTCAGCGCATCGGACCGCGTACCCGGAACCTTGCGAAACGAATTTTCGACCCCAGCGGCGTACATTGTTGATATGCGCGTGGGAAGAATAATTCGTTTCGGTGAGCGCATTCGATTGTCGCTGTTCGCGGAAGGATTTAACCTGTTCAACCGCTCGAATGTTCAGCAGGTATTTAATAATCAATTTGCCGCAGCATCGGCAAACGGGCGTTTAACTGGGGTTTCTCCGGTCTCTACGTTTGGCAGTCCCCGAATATTTTATTCCGGTTCGCCTTCGTTTACTTTTAATTCGAGCTACAATCGGGAGTTTCAGTTAGGAATTCGATTCGATTTTTAGTTTGGAAATTAGTTCAGAGTTCAAGCTTCAGCTTGACCGCCGCCGCTCTTCGCGGGTGCAGGCACCTGAAGCGTGAACACTGAGCGACGACTTCATCAAAGAAAGCCTCCAGATCGCTGTTCACACTGCGTAGACCGGCAACAACCGCAACGCCCCATTCGACGTATTCGCGACGGCGTTTTTCGTCCCAGCCGGCCGGCGGNNAAGTTTGATCTGTTTTGCTTCGACCGAGAGGTGAGGCGCGTGGTCGATCTGAAGTTGCTTGCGAAGCTTGTCGGGAAGCGATTTATCATCGGTAACTTCGAGCACAAAACCGCATACGCGCTCGCCAAATAGAGTTGTCAGCTCTTTTGCAGTCGTTTCGGTGTCTTCGATGGTGTCGTG
>DLHV01000152.1:23080-28051 GCA_002483395.1 Chloracidobacterium sp. UBA7659
GAGGGCTTGGCATCGCTGCCCTTTCGACGCTGGTCTTTGTGCTTATCGGCCGCGAAACTAGCCGCGTGCAATAGGTCTTTTGTCGAATTCATCCGGCGGTCATTTATTTTATAACTTCAATGGCAAGGGTCTGCTGTCCGGTAATAATAAACTCGGCCGGGGCGACCGCGACGTCGCTGACGACCGTTTGGACAGCCGGCTTGAAGCCGCCCGCCGTCCTATCGTTGTTAAGCGTCGCGAGGACCGAAGGCGGCAGATTAGGCATCTCGCTTGCACCGACGATCGCACCGGTTGATGTCCGAACGATCTGAACATAGAGCCGGTCGGGCATCTTTAACTTGTTGATTGTCTTGATCAACTCGGTCAGGTCACGCGGTACGAATTGCTGGAGCGACGAAGCTTGCTGTATTGCCGCGCCGTCGCCAACGGTGATCGAAAGCGGTCCCGCCGGCGTGTCGGCCGGGATCAGGACGGGAATCTTCTGGACAAAGATCTTGCCCGAGTTTGTCCTGGCATACGCCTGGACTTCGACTGTCTCGCCTGCCACGGCACGTGTCCGGTCGAGCGAAATTCGGTCGAGAACGGCCGTGTTGCTGCCATCGTTCGATGCTAGATTCAACACGATGCCGCTGATTCGCAGGCCGTCAAACCGGCTCCTCAATAGAGCCTGAACCGGAACAGCGACCGATGCGGCGGCAAGCTGCGTGGCGTTTCCGCCCGCAAAGCGCCGTTCGATCTTTAGCGATTCCTGACCCAGCACCTTGATCTCGCCCGAAATTTCAACCGTCGAATCGCCGAGGCTTCGCTCCTGGGCGACGGCCGTGTTGTAAACGGCGATGTTTAGCAGAAGCGGCGTCAGGAAATCGTCTTTAGCCACTTCGAAGTTTAACGTGTCGGTCTGCCCGCGGCTGGTTTGAACATTTATCCGGACCGGTATCATCTTCGGGGCCTGGCCGAGGCTGCCGTAAACGCCGGTCGCCCGGTCCTGCGTCATCGATCCGACCATCGCGTCCGGCACGGCGAGCTTAAATGAGTTGTTGATGTTCGGAACCACAGTTACGACATGCGATTCGGACATCGGCAGATCGGATGTTCCGAGGCCCAGAAACGGGTGGCCGAACGCGTATATCTTTTCACCGTCGCGCCATGTCACGGTCCCGGCCGCCGCGAGGCTGTAATCGCCCCGCGTCAATTGCATCGATACCGATGTGCCGCCAAGCAGCGTTTTTTCATCGGCCGTTTTCATCGGCGTGATCGCCGCCGAGCCGCCCACGGCCGACACCGGCAATAATCCGGCCTGTATCAACTGCGGAGCGAATAAATTCAATGTTTCCTGCGAGAAACCCGTGAACGTAATGGGCGTAGCAATCGGCTGGAAAGATTGACCGGCGACGGCCATCAGCGGGGAATTGACGTTCATTCCCGACAAGAGTGCTCCCGAAACGGCGTTATTTTTCGGGAAACCTGGCTGCCAGTTGGTAGCCGAAAGTTCAGCGAACGAAACCGCACGCGGCTCCGACGGTTTTGAACGCTCGACATGTTTTTGCTCAAAGATCGCGATCATTTGCTCGATCGGCGTGATGCCGCAGATCGGCTCTTTTGCAAAAGGAAAGCTGTATGAGATTGCACCGACGAGTTTGCCGTTTATATACACGGGGGAACCGGACATTCCGGCAAATACGGCCGTTCGGTCAGCGCTGCCGCCGCTTAAACGGCCGACGATAAGATCCTGTTTTGGCCCGACACCGCCCGGCAGTACACCGAGGATCTCGACATTGAATTCTTCGGGTTCGCTGCCGCGAAATACCGTCCGCGCCGCGCCGCGCATGCCTACTTTCACCTCATTGAGCGGCAAAAACTGCTGTGAACGAGCTGAAACCGCAACAGACGGCAGAGTTTTGACGGCCACATTTTGAGCGGAGATCGCGGAAAATAAGGCGAGCAGGAGGATCAAAAAAGGGGTAAATTTCACGTTAATCATTGTTAAAAACATCTTCCTTTCCGACGACGCATATGTTACCATTTTAGGTGGCATATCTAAAGCCTTTTCTATAGGGCTGGCATTAAGACTCGCTCCAACCGGTTCCGGTTGCACTTTCCTTTTCCAATTAAGTTATGGCTAAATCGACACGTCTTGTTAAGAGTTTTTACAGGCTCCTTTTTCCAGTGGTCTTATTGATCGTTGTTGCGGTGGGTGCCGCATCCGTATGGTTCGCGCACGAATCGTCACATCCGGGAAGCGCGGCTTACCTGGTAACACCCGATAAATACGGCCAACTTAGCGCCCGCGGAGCACAGGTAACCGAGGAAACCTGGGCGAACCGCGACGGCACGCAGGCACGCGGCTGGCTTCTGCGCGGTGTTGAAAACGCACCGGCGGTGATCCTGCTGCACAAGTACGGTGCAGATCGATCATACGTGCTCAATCTTGGGGTCAAGCTCAACGAGGCGACTAACTTTACGGTCCTGATGCCGGATCTGCGCGGTCATGGTCAGAATCCGGTTGTTTCCTACACATCATTCGGCGGCTGCGAATCGGCCGATACAAGTTCGGCAATCGAATTCCTGCGCAGCCAGAAAGCCTCGTCGCTGTCGAATCTTGTCGGTAATGAAATCGGAATTTATGGCTTGGAAATGGGTTCGCTGGCGGCTTTGACCGCGGCGTCAAATGACGAATCCGTTAAGGCGATCGTACTCGATTCAGTCCCGCAGGATTCCGACAGTCTCGTCGCTTCGGTCATCGACAAACGGTTTCCATTCGTCAGTTCCATAACGTCGAAATTAGGCCAACTGGGTGCGTATCCTTACTTTTACGAAGGCTGCTATTCACGGGTGCCGGTTTGCGATACGGCAAAAACGATGAACAACAGAAAGGCAATGCTTTTGGCCGGGTTGGACGCACCGGATTTCCAGGAATCGACAGCAAAACTCGGCAAATGTTTACCGAACTCCACGCAGGCACAAGCCTTTACGACGCTCAGCCCGTCGGGCTTCAGCATTATTAACGCGTCTATGCAGCAGTCCGAGGCATACGACCAGCGTGTAATAGATTTCTTCAGACAGTCGCTTGGCGAGCAGATAATGATCGCATCTGAAACTCAGCCGACGAATTAAGACCGTTCTAAAATGCAATTTCAACGCAAAGTCGCCAGGGCACAGAGTCGCAAAGGTTTATTTTGATTGTTGCGGGGAAAGCCATCATTTCCTTATTTTTTCAGCTTTGCGTCTTCGCGGCATTGCGTTAAGTATCAGATGTCANNTCCGCGCTTTCTTCCATAGCACCGACTGCCGGTTCCAGAATTACGCGGAGCTTTTCAAATCTTTCGGTTGTCGATTGCATTTCGAGCAGCTTGTATTTCAACTCGTTATCCAGGCTGAATGCCGCCGTCACGATAAACGACAAACGCTCCGGATCGGATTTCTGAATTTCGGGAAACCTGCCGCGTCCCCCGCTCAGATCGAAAGCCGCTTTCGCGACCCGCTCGAAAAGATCGAATATCACATCCGCCGCCGGCGTCAGCACCGCTTGATCCTCTTCAACGTCCTCAAAGAATTCGACTTCCGCCGTTAGATAGGGTCTTCCCAGATCGACATAATTCAACAGCCGATACCTGATGACGCCAGCCGTCAAAATATTCGAGCGGCCGTCGTCCATGGTCTGTGCTTCGCGGACTTCGGCAACGCAGCCGATCGAGCCAACCTCCGGCTTGTCAGAAAAGCTGTCTTTCGGCTCATGGTATGAGATACCGAAAAGATTGCGGTCCAGCTCGATGTCCTTCAGCATCTCCCTGTATTGCGGCTCGAAAATATGCAGAGGCACGACCTCGTGCGGAAGAAGCACAAACGGAAGCGGAAACAGAGCAAGCTGCTTGATCGATTCAACCTTGTCGAGGCCTTCGGACATAAGGTTTTTAGTCGAGAGTCTTGAGTCTTAAGTCTGGAGTCGGAAGAAGAGAGTTTCAAGAGACGAAATTCCTGCTCAAGACTCACGACTCAAGACTTATCCCAATCAGATCGACGATCTTCTCCGGCGGCTCATCGCTAAGTGCCTGGCGTTTTACTCCGATGATGAGCCGGGCCATTTCTTCGGGCCGGTTCTTGAAACGATTGTCGCGGACTACCAAATCCTCTATCACGCGACGCTCGAACGTTTCGCGGCTCGCGTCTTCTTCGACGTCTTCGGCAACGGCATATTCCACCGGCGACGTATGGTTTTTGATACGGACGTGTAATGCTCCCGTTAATTTCTGTGTTTCATCGCGGATCTTTTGCATTTCGAGCAGCGAATTCGGAAGGCCTAGCCTGCCCGCCAGAGTTATTTCGATGATCGGTGACGGCTGGTCATTTTCGGCCGGCCGGGCCTCATTTTTAACTTTTGCCAGAATACCTTCCGTAATCGCTTTTGCATCAGCGTAATTGTCGACATCGAACCGCAGCCGCTGAAATGGTCTTTGACGATAGTCCTCAACATGCCTGGCCGAGACCTGATTGTTCTCATCGACATCGACGATAAAAACACCCCGCGTTTCCCGAAATTCGCTTATGTTGGTAACCTCGATCGAACCCGGATTGAACGCCCAGTTATCGATCTCGTAGTGCATGTGGGTATGGCCGAGCCCGACGTATTCGGTGACTGACTTCAGTTCTTTCAGTGCCGATATAGACAACGCGGGGATCGGATGCGTCTGATGGCCCTCAACATCCGTGTGAAGCATTAGGATATGAAATGCTCCCGGGGNNTTCGCGAATCACGGCGGTGAGCATCGGAATCGCCCAATTTGCCGACGCACCGTACCAATGCGAACCGAAGATCCGGGCACGGCCGATGTCGATGTATCCGCCTTTGCCGTATTCCTCATCCCATGGCTCATAATTTATTTTTCCGTCCGGGTTTGTCGGCTCGAGCAGATGCAAGAGGTTCCAGTTTGCCAGCGACCGCAGCCAGCTGTAATCGCTGTCGGTATGTTTCTG
>DLHV01000152.1:28110-32035 GCA_002483395.1 Chloracidobacterium sp. UBA7659
TATGAAAAAAATCCCCGCACATGATGACGAAATCGACCTTTTCGCCAATGGCATATTTGTTTAGAACATCGATCCACGCGTCGAAAAAATCACGCGGGCTCTCGGGCAATTGGTACCGTGTGCAGCCGAGGTGCACATCTGAAATATGCAGAAATTTCATAAGCGCAGTTTACCACAGAGGCACAGAGACACGGAGAGAGGAACAGGGAGATGAGACCCAGGGGAACGATGGATTTTGTCGGACTAAATCTCGTCGCCACTAACTGCATCTCACGCACGCACACCGTTTTTTGCTGTGTTCCTCTGTGCCTCTGCGTCTCTGTGGTAAATTAGTTCTCATGGAAAAAGTAATTTTGATCACTGGAGCGTCAAGCGGCATCGGGAAAGAAACGGCCAAGCTCTTTCAGGCCAAAAATTGGAAAGTGGCCGCGACGATGCGCTCGCCTGAAAAAGCGGAAGATCTGCAAAAGATCGTCGATCTCGAATGCATCAAGCTCGACGTGACCGATCCCGATTCGATCCGGTCCGCGATTGACCGGACGCTGGAAGTCTTCGGCCGGATCGACGCGGTCGTTAACAACGCCGGTTTCGCTGTCGTGGGCCCGTTCGAAGCGGCAACCTCGGAGCAGATCGAACGCCAGTTCGAGACTAATGTGCTCGGACTAATGAGTGTCTGCCGCGAGATACTGCCTTATTTTCGAGAACAAAAGCGCGGGACGATCGTCAATGTCGCGTCGATGGGCGGACGGCTCACGTTTCCCCTCTACAGTATCTATCACGCGTCAAAATGGGCGGTCGAGGGTTTTTCCGAGTCATTGCAATACGAAGTAAAGGAGTTCGGGATCAAGATCAAGATTATCGAACCTGGGCCGATCAAAACGGATTTTTACGAACGCTCAATGAGCATCAGTAAAAAAGAAGGCTTGACTGCATACGACAATTTCGTCGCACGCGCGATGCCCAATATGCAGAAGGCCGGCGAAACCGGGCCCGATGGTTCGGTGGTCGCCGAGGCGATATATGATGCTGTGACGGACGATTCGTGGAAGATGAGGTATCCGGTCAACTCGCGTGCGATTCTAATCGCCCGAAGGCTGCTGCCCGACGCGCTATTCTTACCGCTCATTAGAAAAGCAATTTTAAGATAGCAATATTTTGAAAAAGGTGAGATGATACCGAGCTAGTTCCTAAACGATCACTTAATCTTACAAATTCCCCGATTAATTAAGCTTGAGTTAGAGGGCTTTTCTGTTCCTTCGCTTGGTGGATTTATGAAAATACTGCTTTATAACCCGGACAACGGTATTACGCGCAATTTTATGCCGCATTTGTGGATGTTTCTTCTGCAGTCGCTGACTCCTAAGCAACATGAAGTGGTCCTGATAGACGGTAACGCCAAAGCAATGACCCGCGAGCAGCTTGTGCGGTTTTGCAAGGACGAAAACATCGGGCTTGTCGGAATCGGGGCAATGACGCGAATGGTCGCGCGGGCTTATCTTGTGGCTGACGCCTTGCGCGCCGCCGGTATTCCGGTGGTAATGGGCGGCCCGCATGTAACCGAATGTCCCGATGAGGCTCTCGGGCGCGATGGCGGCCCGCGGCATGCCGATGCTGTGGCATTGGGCGAGGCCGATGAAACCTGGCATTTGATCGTAAATGACGCCGCCAACGGCACGCTCAAAGAAACGTACATGCCGGAGATCGACGCCAAAGGCAACGATAAGAAGCCGAGCCTTCAGCCGTATCCGCACATCCCATGGGAAACACTCGACCTCGAACAATTCAGCCTTGTGCCGAAATTTTTGCAGCCGGTCATGTCGAAATTCGGTGCGGGCTGGGGCAAGTTTTTCGTTGTGCCGATCGAAACAGGCCGCGGGTGCCCGTACGGATGCGAATTCTGCACCGTTACCGGCTTTTTTGGCGATTCGATCCGGTTTCGCACAAATGAAAGCGTCATCGAAGAGCTGTTGAGGCTAAAGGGCCGGGCAAAACAGGAAAAAGGCCAGATCGCCGTTTTCTTTATCGACGATAATCTTGCGATAAACAAGAAACGCCTCAAATCGCTGCTTAGAGATATGATCGCCGCCGGAGCTCAGTTGCCGTGGGTCGCCCAGATCAGCGCGAATCTGCTCGGTGACGACGAACTTGTCGATCTCATCGCCGAAGCCGGCGGAAAGTGGATCTTTATCGGAATGGAATCGATCGATCCGGCAAACATGGCGGACGTAAATAAATCCTTTTCAAAACCTGNNTCGATCCGGCAAATATGGCGGATGTGAATAAACAATTCTCGAAGCCATCGGATTACAAGGCCGTGCTCGAGGGCCTTGCCCGCCGAAACATCTTCGCCATCACGTCGTTCATATTTGGCATGGACAACGACACCGTCGGTGTGGCGAAACGAACCGTCAGCGAAATCGAAAGCTGGGCGCCCGGACTTCCGGTATTCGGCCAGTTGACGCCGTTTCCGTCAACGCCCCTTTATACAAGATTACAGGAAGCCGGACGTCTCCATCGCCCGAAACACTGGCTCGAATTTGCACCGTTCGTCATGGCCCATAATCCGCTGAAAATGACGATCGACGATGCAAAGGCCGAAACATTCGACGCTTGGTCGCATTCGTATAGCCCTGAACGCAATTTCGAAGCGATCGAAGCGATCAAGCATGCGCCGATCGACGTCCGGATAAGCCATCTTGTCGCCAGGCTCTTTTTCCGGGGTATCTACTTCCCGCAAATGGGCAAATGGGCGTGGATCAAACTGCTTTTTTCGAATCGCAAACCCATCCTCAGCCTTTCAAAAGAAGGATTGAAAACATGGCGAGATGCCCGTAAACGACGCAAGAACGTCACGCAGGAAGCCCTGCCGACGGGCTGAGAGTTCCGGCGCCTTTGCCGCGATGCATTCGTTTCCAAATCTTTCGCGGCTGAGCCGCCGGATTGAGGCATAGCCTTGCAATGCGGCAAAGCCACGAGACGTGCTTTCTCAAAAACCGCTATGTTGAGTCCGAGAGATTGATAAACCAAAATATAAACACGGCCTAGCTTAGCCCGGCTGTTGATAGTTTATATCTGCCGAGTTTGTGCAGAATAGGCGTCAGGCGTTCGACCGCCGATGCGTGTGCAACTCCGTTCGAGGCCAAAATTCCATTGAGATTCTGCACGTTGCCTAAATCGTACCGGAAGTCATTTCCGAACAGATCGGTCAGCCTTCCGCCTGCCTCTTCGAGAATTACCTGCGGGCCGCAGGTGTCCCAAAATTTGGTCCGGTGCGAAAGGTGAATGTATAGATCGCACGTTTGCTCGGCTATCAGCCCGATCTTGACGCCGACCGACCCACGTTCGACCTCTTTTCGCAGGCCGAGCTCCTGCACGATACGCGACATTTTCGGGCTCCGGTGATCACGCGAAACCGCGAGGTCCATCTCCGTAAAATCCGTCTTCGCCGAAACTTTTACTCGCCTTGCCCGGCCGCCGTTTTCACTGACGAACGATCCTCCGCCTCGCACTGCCGAATACAAAATATCTTTTGCCGGCAGGTAAACGACGCCGAGAACTGCCACGCCATTTTCCGCAAGCCCGATTTGGACGGCGAAATCACCGTCCTTTTTTATAAAACCGGCTGTGCCGTCTATCGGATCGACAAACCACACTCTCGTGTTCGACAGTCTTTCTTCCAGCTTGTCTGCCTCTTCTTCGGAGAGGATCGCGTCGCCGGGAAAGAGTTCTTCGATTCCTTCGACAATGATGCGGCTCGCCTCTCGGTCGGCCGCCGTTACCGGCTCCGAACGATTGTCAACACCGATCTTGTTCTCTGAAATAATATCGGAGGAATAATGTTCAAGGATGGCTGCCCCGGCCTTCCGAGCAACCGCGATCGCAGCATCAAGTTCGTTTACTGGCATTAATTAGTCGTTCCTTAAAA
>DLHV01000145.1 GCA_002483395.1 Chloracidobacterium sp. UBA7659
CCCGAAGGTGTTGGTGTAGGCGTCGGCGTTGGTGTGGGGGTTGGAGTAGGTGTCGGTGTAGGTGTAGGAGTTGGAGTAGGCGTAGGTGTTGGCGTTGGAGTTGGAGTTGGAGTTGGCGTAGGCGTAGGTGTCGCCGGTTGCGATATGGCGGTGGTTGTATAGGTCTGATCACCGTCTTCGCTGCCGTCATTGTTTGCCTGAATGCCGGCGGCATAGAGTGTGACAGCTCCGACATTGGTGGCCGGCGCAGTCCAGTTAAAGATCCATGTTGCACCGCCGGTTTGGTTTTGATATGTTCCGGTCGATGTGTGTTCGATGTAGCTGCGGCCGCTGCCCGCTATGATCTTGGTGGTAGCGTTGATGTTCGCGAAGGTTCCGGCCATCACATTGCTTGCAAGCGAAGTCAATTCAAACCCCCAGCGTTTTCGTGTCGTATCCGCTGTTACATGCCTCACGAGTATCTGGTATGTTTGGCCTGGCGTGTAGGTAGCAGGAGCGACGATTGAAAATTGACCTGCTCCCGTCATGGGAGTGTGGCAAGAGGTACAAGTTTGTTCGCCCGGCGCACCGGTCCGTGAAGCAGGAGGCCCTGAGACCGTCGCTTTGGTCGTGCCGACAAAACCACGCCCAAATATGAACGTGAGTACTGCAAATCCGGCAAAAATCAATATAAAAACTACTTTTATCCTTTGTACGCCCTTTCTCATGACCTCTTTCTCCCTTGTTTGTTTGATATGTATTACCCTTATTTTCGAACCAATCAGCGCCTGAATCCGCGTATATAACTCATAACGCCTCTGATCTGATCAGCATTCATACTGTTCTTGAAGGCAGGCATTTCGCCGCTTCCGTTTGTGATCATGCGAATGCCCTTGGCATCGCTGACTCTGCTTTTTGTCAAATCCCCGGCACGCGTCTGTCGCCCCTTTGCTGTTTGACCGCGTCCGTCACCGCCGTGACAGCGGGCGCATTGCGTAACGTAGTCCGAGCCGCCATCATGTCTTAGTTTCTCGGATGTTTCCGGTGCGAGTTTTGCCATGCTTACGTGTGAAGTGCCCGCAAAAACGACAGCTAAAACCAGCAGAAGCGCCGCCGAAGCAATAAGAAGTTTTATTCGTGATAATTTAAGTTTGTCCAAGTGTTTTTTCTCCTTGATAATTTTCTATTTTTTTTCAACTCTGGCGGTCTGGACCGTGCGCTCCACTCCGCCATCTGGCTGTGGTGCCAGCGACCTGATCCAGGAGACGATCTCCTGTTTTTCAAGTTCGCTAAGCTTGTTCCGGTAAGCGGGCATTTTTGCGCTCCGTCCGACGGATTTCGGATCGTTGATTATGTCCAAAACCAATTCCGGCGTCAGCTGATCTTCTTCTCGCGTAGTTATGCCGACAAGTTCGGGAAATTTCTTAGTACCTTCGCCGTTTGCCCCGTGGCATTTTGTGCAATTCGTCGTGTAAGCTGAGGGGATCGAAAGCGGCGATTCTGATGAAGCCGTCTGTATCGACCCGTCCGGGCCTTCGGGCGCGGGCTCCGCTTTCACCGGTGCGCGTTCAACATGCTGGATCTGCGGTTCAAAGGAAGAAGCTCGAAACTCAGCTTCGTCCCGCTCCTGTTTTGCCAACTGCTCGGAAATACGGCTTTCGCTCCTGTCCTGATAAATAGCGAAGGCGGTCAAACCGCTGACGATCCCGAATCCCGCGAGAAATACCATGCTTATCGCAATTCGAAGCAATCCGCCTTTGCTTTTTAGAATTAGCGGCAGCGCGATTAGTCCGCCGATGACCAGTGCCGGAAATCCCAACGCCAGCATGGCCGCCACCTGACCATCCGTATACTTTTGCATCTCGAATAGCCAAAGGAACTGCGGCCCAGGACGCGGCAAATAAGTCGCCGTATCAGCTAACTGCGGGCCGAAAGGTGCCGGGTAAACACTTGAGAAAATCGAAAGAGCGAGAAAGACGAGACCGACAATGACTGCGTTACGGACGAATTGCTGTTTGGCCCAGACTGATAGTTTATCGTGATCCCGGCCATCATCCGTTTTCCCAAAAATAAACACGCGTGCGGCCACCGAAAGCAAAATGAGCATTGGCACGATCCAAACGTGGAGACCGTAAAACCGCGATAGTGTAAGGGTCGAGATCGTCGCGCCGTTTATCAGCCACGTGCGCAGCATTTCGCCGGCAAATGGCGTGTTGCCCGCAAGACTCGCCGCGATGTTTACGCCGTTGATCGCCCTTGCGTCCCACGGTAATGCAAAGCCGGTGGCACCAGCTCCGAGAACGAGGGCCAGCATTGCCAGCCCAAAGACCCAGGCGGTTCGGTTAGCGGTGTACGCCTTCCGCACGATCATCTGCAGCAAATGTGCGGCCAACACGATCGGCAGCAAAACGGACGAATGATAGTGAAGTGACCTGATCCACGCGCCGTCACGGACGGCGAGCTCGATGAACGCAACCGTCGTATAGGCGCTGCCCACGGCCGGCACGTAATGGAACGCCAACAATATTCCCGTCGCTATCTGAAGAAACAGAAGCAGGGCGATGACGCCGCTGGTCGTCCGCGACCATGCCGAAACGCCGCTTCCAGGTTCGTCCAATAGTCGATAAGTGATCGAATGGAATTCGGTCTCGCGTGATAGCCAATCTCCCAGACTAAATCCTTTCATTTCGAGTTCAGCTGCCATCGTTTTTGTCCTCTATACCTTGATCTGCAGTTTTCCGTTCTCAACGCGGGTTTCGTATTCAGTAAGATCTTTTGCCGCCGGGCCGGTTAACCGTTGACCCTCGTCGCTAAAGAAACTGTCGTGACAGGGACACAAGAAGTTTTTTGAATCGGCGTCCCAGACGATCGGGCACCCCTCATGCGGGCAGACCGATGACAGCACCTTATTGTCGTGTTTTGGCAGGACATAGACCGAGACGTCTTCGACCGTTTTGCTCCAGCCGGAACGGCACGTCACAGCAATGGTCTTTTCTATCGGCTCCTCGCCGGCGATCTCCGCGACGTCACCGAGCGATTTCCAACCTTCGTCGGCCGCCGCAACCGTATGAGGCTCAAGCGAACGTTTAGCCGCGATCGTAAGCGATGCTCCGACAACGCCGAGCACGCCAAGCGGCAAGACTGATAAAAACGATCTCCGATCCTTTCGCACAATTTCTTTTTCTTTATTGCTCATTGTTTTGATTGGCGGGCAAGTGGAATTGGCCGCTTAGAATAGTAGTCCGGCATATGTATAAAAAAATACAACGATACTAAACAAACTTGGCTAAAAGAAAAAAAGATGGCGCACGGCTGGGAAGCCGTGTTAACGGAGGCTCGATGGCGGGTTAACTAAAGGACTTTTTTGACTGACAAAAATGTGAGCGGCAATTGAGGCTCCGCCCACTTTAACGTTGGAGGGGAACTTTCTCTATACAAAGGTCTTCTTTGCCGACCGAGATCCGGAAATCGTAAACGCCTTGCGGTACGAGTTCGAAGACAAATTCACCGAATTTGTTCAAAGTCGTGGTTGCGGTGTGGTTCGACGAAGAAATCTCGGCGGTTGCACCTATGCTCTCGGGAAACAGTTGGCCGGTCAGACGGCACTTGTCGCTGATCAGTTCGAAACGAAGATCGATATCGAAGCCTTTGATGCGATAGAGCATCTGCCGCGTATCGAAGCCCGAATATCTTTCGTTGAGAGCCATTTGCCAATCATCGAAGATCAAGAAACCAAGTCCGCCGGGTTCCGGCGCAACGGTTTCGATCGGGACCGGTCTTCGCTGGTAAATGTTCAAAATTCTTGCCGTAACAGCCTGCGGAACCGATTCAAGATCTTTCAGATCGGTATACGCAAAGAAATCTGCCAGCCTTGCTGACTCGATGCCGCAATCACTGCATTCGGCGATATGGGTGTCGATCTCACTTGTTTCATGGTCAGACAATCGCCTTTCGAATTTTTCAACGAGTCTTACAAACTCAATATGTTTCATACTTTGCTCCGGGGGTTGAGAGCCGTTTTCAAATGTTCTATTGTTATGTCATTTTGACCGACAAAAAAATACATACCATTTATTATTTCGGTATAAGTTTTAGTAGTTTGTCCAAGCAGCGGGCCCGTGTCGGCCCGATACTGCCGAGCGGAATGTCCAATTTGTCGGCAATCTCTGAATACGATACTTTGTCGCCATCGAGATAAAGCATCATGAGCAATTGTCGACAGCGATCATCGATCTCGGTAAACGCATTCTCGATCTGTTCCTCGCGTTCCAGCCGTATCAACATGTCGTCGGCGAGTGGCGATTTGTCAGCGATCTCGAATGCGGGATCATTTTCATCGTCACCGATCGAGCGAGGACGTCCGCGTGTCTCACGCGAAATGAGGTGCATCGTCTTGTGTTTTGTGGTGGTTATCAGCCAGGCTCGAAGAAATTCAGGTTTTTCAAGGAGATCAATCTTTAGATAGAGCGTTGTAAAGACATCTTGCAAGACGTCAGACGCGAGGTCCTTGCCCAAACCTGCTCTCCGCGGTATTGAAAAGAGAAGATTTTGAAATTTGTAAGTGATCGCTTCCCACGCAGATTCGTCGCCTCCACGGCAGGCGATTACCAATTCCTCATCGGTTCGATTCATCTACGTGGTCCTAATTTTTCAAGAGGCGAGCCTATTTACTCTCCGACACTGCTTTTGCCTAAGGATTCATCGTTAAGGCGCGTCGAGCGTCTACCCGGCGAGCGATAGCACCTTGGCACGAAACCGATGATCGCCGAATCTGCTCAAAGACGCTATTTGGTTTCAAGGCCGGATAATGTTCATGCACCAAAGCCGCGATTCCCGATACGATTGGAGCAGCCATTGAGGTGCCACGCCAAACACCGTATGTGCCGCCGGGTACAGAGCTCACGATCCCATCGCCCGGGGCCATTAATTCGACCCAGTCGCCGCGCGTTGAAAAGTCGGTGGCCGTATCTGTCGATGTGCTGGCTCCTACGGCTATCAAGCCCGGTACGTCGTGCTCGGCAGCGGGATAAATAGAGGTACTGTTGCCCGTATTTCCAGCCGCAACCACGACCACAATAGCGGGATGGCCGATCTGAGGCAGATCAGGGTCGTCCGGCAACGTGCCGTCATTAGTTTCGGCGGCTATAAGTTTTTTGATCAACGAGGTCCGCTGTGTTGTGCCGAGGCTAAGGTTTATTATGTCCGCGCCGTCGTTCGTATTGATGTCACCATCCGGGTTGGCCGCATATATCAATGCGCGTGCCAGACGCCAGACGTCGCCGACACCATTCTCATCAAGGACGCGGATCGGGATGATCTTAGCCTCGGGTGCGACCATGGTTATGATCCCGGAAACGTGAGTTCCATGACCATAAGCTCCAACGTGGGGCGAACCGACCTCGGTAGGATCATTGTCATTGTCGACAAAATCATAACCGGGCAGAAGTTTTCCGGCAAATATCGGATGCTGCGGATCGATTCCCGTGTCGAGAACTGCGATCTTTACATCGCGTCCGCGCGTGATATCATGCGCCCTATTAAGGTCGATACGTGACCGCATCCATTGCCGGGAATATCCCTTAACGCTTGACCCGATGGTCCACGATCCGCCGATCGTCCACGATCCGCCCAGGGTCCACGGCACGTTGCTGGCAACTGGCGTACCGAGGATATAGTTAGGCTCTGCCATCGATACTCTTTGCAAAGGATCGCTTAGCAAGAGGCTAACCACCTGATCGACTGAAACTCCGTTCGGTATTCTGAGGCGATAAATTGGTCGATTTCCTATTTGAGCAAGGGGCGTCGCACTTAACCCGTACTGCTGAGCAATCGCGGGGAGATCGCTTGCCTGATTGAGCTTAACGACAACCTCATTATTAACGTATGGAACGGAATTGGCCTGAGCAAATACACCAAATGTAAAAATCGTGAGTGAAAATATGGCAGCTTGAATGAATGATATGATCGCATTTAATTTCATCAGATATTACCTCAAAATTGAAAGTCGGACGTATTAATTCAGTTAGCCCTTTTACTTAGTCCGCCAATTTTCCAAAAAAATACAGAATCTGCAAAAAATCTTTACCAACGGCCCGAAACGATGAAGGGTGACCAAAAATACGGATGCAATTTCTCGTCAATGAGCCGTCGCTGAGCGTTGCGAAGAGATTCGGCAACACCCTTGCCGCTACAAAACTCCGTATAGAATGTCTCCATTAGTTNNTAGTTGGATGGTCGTGTGATCATTGACCCGCCAGAGACTCAAGATGAGTGAACTCGCCCCAGCAACGAAAAAAGCACATGTCAAGCCGGTAAGTTCTTCGCCCCGGACGACCTCGCTTAAACCGCTTTCACAGGCGCTCAACACCATTATACAATTTTCCAACGGAAAATTCTGCACTTCATTTATCGTCAATTCTTCCGAGTACAAAACGAGCGACGATAACCCGGGATTGTCCGGTCGAAACTTACCGTGACAAGCCAGATGGACAACGCCGTTTCCGGCTGAATATCGGCGAAGATTTTCGACTGTCGCTTCCGGTCCGAGTAAACGGATCGAATTCTCAAACATCTTTCCGACGGTCTCGATCTCGGCTTCTACCATCGGTATCAGAGCATTCGCGACACCGGCCAAAAGAGCATTCCGTCGGTTGGCCGCCGGTTTTTTCATGCACCGCTCCAGCACCGTGACGCTCGGTGCGTAAGACACCTCAACTCGTTCGATCAAATGCTTCTCACCATCTTGCAGGGCATTAAACGGCAGATAGTGCAACATACCGGCTGGCATAAAAACCAGCCGTTTGGTCTGCATCAGATCGCCCAGCGAACGAAGCAATAGATCGTAAATACGGCAGCTATGCGTTTGCAGGCGATCGAGCGCAATTGACCGGTTTGCTTCAGTCAGTCTATCGATGATTCGTCCGGTTTTCATCTGAAATAGAAACTGCGCGATCTCCTGATTAACTTCGGCCTCGGCCGCGTAATTCGGCACGGCGCGAAAAGCATCTTTTGAAATGACGAACGCCGAGATCCGACCGTCGATCGATGCAAATTCTATCAGGGTCGTGTCGTCGAGACGGCTGCGAAATTCGTCGATATCGACCTCGTTCGTGCCGTTTACACTTCCTTCATCGCTTATTCGGAGGCGGCGCTGAAGCTCCGAATACTCCCTTTCACGCTCAAGCGCCAATTTTCGCAGAGATTCGATCTGACCGCGACGCTCGACTCCGCCAAGCGCGGCGCGGTTAATGCGGCTGTAATACCAATTCAATTCTTCGCGGATCCCTTCAAGCTTTTCGTTCGATAGTAAAGTTCCGGCGGGCTGATGCAAACGGTCGACCAGAGTTCGCGACCGCGAGCGTTCATGCCAGCGAAACGCTTCTTCAAATTGCCGTTGAGCAAACTTGATCTTAATAAGCTCGTTATATGGAACAACCTTGTCAGCGAAATACGAGGTTCGCAGTTCTTCCGAAGAAAGGGTCGCACGCGAATTTTCCACCAGATCGACCGCCGCGATGAAGTGTGCTTCGTCACCGGTCAGCTTGCCGAGCGATACACGGCAGAGATACTCGATCTGGCTGGAATGTTCTTTGGCGAACTCAAGCGTCGCACGAAGTTCCGATTCCGCTTCGCGAAGGCGGCCAGTAAAGCTCCAAATTTCGGCACGCAGCCAGCGGGCAAATAATTCCAAACGTACGTTCTCACCGCGTTCGAAGGCGGACAACGCCGACTCGACCTGCTCCTCGGCCGCGGCAAGACCGCCCTCATCCAGCAGCATTTGCGACCGAGCAAGCCTAACCGAACCGCCCGCGACGAGATTGCCTTCTTTGTCGGAAAGTTCCTCGGCACGATCCAGCTCGCGAGCCGCATTGAGTGTTTCGCCGATTCGGAGCAAGGCCCGTGCGTAGCTAAGGCAGCACCGGGCGAGTTCGGCCTGCATGCCGAGTTGGGCAAAGCGGGCTTCGACTTTTTGGTAAAATCCGATGGCCTCGGGCAGCAGACTAAGCTCCAGATAAATATCGGCGATCTCCAATTCGCAGATCGCGGACTGGTTCGCCATTTCGAGTTGCTCGTACTTTTGCCGTGACCGTTCCATGTAGTCCAGAGCAAGGTCATAGCGGCCTTCGAACAAGTAAAGATTGCTCAGCCCGGTTTCAATCTCGNNGTCAGATTATTCCGTGTCGTCCGCTCAAGCGCCCGGCGGTAAATGGTCTCGGCATCGCGAAACTTGTTTTGCAGTGTTTTTACAAATGCCTGACAATTTTCGACAATTGCCAGATACCTCTGATCGCCGATCAGAAGGAAACGAGAATGGGCCAATTCCAGATATGGTTCTGATTCGCAATAAAGGTCGCGCCGCCAGAAGAGATTGCCGATATTTGTCTCGATCTTGCCCGCGGAAAACTGATCGTCGTATGCCAGAAAGATCTCTCTTGCCCGGTGCCCACAATCGAGAGCTTCGTCATAGCGTCCGAGTTGTGCGAGTGCATAGAGCTTACTTGTTTGGGTTTTAGCGGAGAGGTCTTCCCGACCGATACTTGAGAAGATGGTTTCTGACGATTCCAGATGGGCAACACAGGTTTCAAGGTCGCCCTCGACTAGTGCTTTTATGGCGTTTGTCCACTCAGAATAGGCTCGAACCTCCGGGCTTTGCACATGCTCAGCGAGAACCCTGAGAGTGTTCGCAATCGCCGCAACCTTTTGCGGAGCATCGGTCCACACCTCGTAGCAGATCGTTTGAAGAGCCTCGGAGAGATCTACTGCAATATGTGGATCTTGTTCACGAATCAAAATAAGCCGCTGTTCGGGGGAGCTTTCGAGAAGTAGTTTCGCTATGTCCGTCGGATTCATTTACCTTGAATTCAAGTAGTAAGTGCAACTCTTAGAGTCGCCGCTAAAGGGCAAGCTTCAATAGCATCTTCGCTCTTTGATGGTGACATCAAAGAGTTACCATGAAAAAGTATCTGCAGCTTACCCTTGAACAAAGATACCAAATTTCGGCGGCGGTGAAACTTGGTTATAGGCAAAATGAGATCGCGAAGAGGTCGGGGTTCATAAATCGAGTATTTCACGCGAGTCGAAACGCAACCGATCACGGCGTGGTTATCGTCCGCAATTTGCCATGCTCAAGGTGCTTGAGCGGCGAAAAGAGAAAGTCAGGCCGCGTATTTCCGAGACTGCGTGAGCTTTCAGATCATCGCAAGCGGCAACTCGAAGCCCGAATGCTGCTTGGATCTGCGTATCAATATCACGACTTCGTTTTTGCCACGGCGATCTGGACTCCTATCCTTCCCAGCGACCTGACCCGTAGACACTCAAGCAAATACTGAAGAGTGCTGGTTTACCTGTTTCAATTCGACTTTACGATCTGAGACATACTTGCGCAACGCTTTTGCTGACAAGGGGATAAATCCTAAAGTGGCTGCCGAACGATTGGGTTTTGGCAAAAAGGTAACCGCAACTAAAAGGTGTTGCACAAAAAGAAAAGGGCTGCAAATACGGCAGCCCTAAGCTATTGATTCTATTGGTGGCCAGAGACGGGGTCGNNACCGCCGACACGCGGATTTTCAGACGTGTTGCGCCGTTTTTTCTTTACAATCGGTTGGTCTTGTAATATACTCATTATGAATGGGTTAGCAGGACAAACGCGGACAATGCTGGACCCGAAAAGACATTAGACGACAGTTTTCGGGTACGAAATATACCCGAAAATGCACCCGAAGCCATGCGAATTAGTATCAGCAAAAAGTATCAGAAGGATGGAATTTATCACAACGTATTTGCCGAATCAAGGAAAGGGAAAAAGAAGTCATACAGAGCAGTATTCGCTCTTTGGGACGGGAAACGCTGGCATATCACGCAGCGCACGGCGGGTCTTGTTACTCGAAAGGACGGGAAATACTGGATCGACGAACGTATCCGCGAACATGAGCAAAAGGGAACTAAAGTAATGCTCTCAGGAAAGATGGGCTTTGCAGGTTTCGTCGATAGCTATAAGGCTTATCTAAGAATGAAAGGTCTGACAACCTATGAAGACGAATGCCGCAAATTGGATCTGATGGTCGAATTCTTTGGCAATGAACCGCTTGAGGACATTGATTATTTACGCGTAATGGAATTCAAGGCTTGGATAATTGCAAAGCCCTACACGCGGAGTAAACGTACGGGCGGAAATGTTGAAATTGTTGAGTACGAAAGAAAGGACTCATCCGCACACAGGTATCTTTCGCGATTGCGCAATCTTCTTAAATTTGCGGAAAAGGCTGGCAAGGTTCGAGTCGTTCCCGCATTTGATGATGCAATTGTTGCGGGCCATGAAAACCCGAAGGACGTTAGTATGTCGCATCAGGATTTTATGCGGTTGCTGGATGCGTGTGAAATAGTTCCGAAAGGTGCGACGAAGAACCGCGAGAAATGGAGACTGGTTTTGATCGCGGCTTACACACTCGGTTGTCGAGTGGGTGAACTTTGGGAGATTCGGCGCGGGGATATTACCAGCCTTGATGAGCAGAACCGAATTGGTGTTATTACGATTCTCAAAAACAAGATAATCCGCGGGAAGACCAAAACGACGACCAAGAAGGTAGCTATAACAACATGGCTTTATGACGAAATGGAAGCCGCCGGAGCGTTCGATAAGGCAGACGACGAACGCCTGTTTATGTGGACGAAGGAATATCGCGGCTCGGTCGTGAACGACAAATACAGCCTTTACAAATTGGCTGGTATTGATCCCGAAGCGACATTCCACACGTTGCGAGCAGCAAGTGCGACCAACCGTGACACATCCGGCCAGGACTTTGATGCATTGCAAGACGAACTGGGCCACGCCAAGGGCAGCACGGTAACGCGAAAGCACTACATTCGACCCGGCGACCGACACGTCATGGATGCGTCTGCCGTTTACAACGAATACCTTGAACGCCTGCGGTGGAGAACCTGAACTGAGCTCCCCGAACGGAATCGTCCGCGTACCCGTCATCGGTAACTATTACCGCGAGCGATTCGGCGTTTTCGACGCTATCAGCCTTTATCGAAACGGAACGCAAGAGGCATTTCGTCGAACGGGTCAACAAGAAGGGCGATGACCTAAAGAGGGGTTTTCGTACCTTTTCTCTCAGCCAACTTCTGATTCAGAGCATCGACATCCATCGGCTGAAACCTTGCCTCAGCGCGTTTGACGATCGCGGGAAGCTGCCTCCGGATCGCGGTGGCGGCCTTCAAAGTCCCGATCTCTTCGCTTACCAATTCCAGGTGAGAGAAGCTGCTTCCGTTCCAGTCGTAAACCCGCGTTCGATAGAACGGCCGCGCGCCCGTCGGGCCGACCCCGGTCAGACACTCGCCGACAACAAAGAGTTCGAGTTCGCGGTCGCTGTCAGCGTTCGCGAAGAATACCGTCTTGGGTTCTTCAATGCTCCAGGTAAATTCCGGCGGCACTCCTTGCCGATCCGCCGACGGCACCTTGCAGCACACGGTGCATCAGCTTCGCGTCTGTGGGAAGAAATCGTGCAGCGACCTCGTCGAGCGACTGCGTGGTTGGACTGCCAAGAGTAACCGTGACCGTCAGTTCGACGTCATTCGTCTGCGATTTCGTGGCGTTTTGATAAATGAGAATCTCGTAGTCGCCGGTTGGGTATGAACCGAATCGAAAACCGTGCCACCGGGTCCGACGTCTCCGGACCCGTCCGGCATTGTGACGATCCCTACCATTATCGGCCCTTCGTCACCGGTCCATTTCTTGGCCTCGATCTTTACGGTAAGTTGGCGAATCGCGGTTTCCGAAAGCGTCCTTGGCGAGTGCCTGGCCGGCCAGGGGCGATTCGAGGCCGCCGAAAAGCTCTTGACCGAAAGCTATAAGGCGATCGAGAAGAGTCTCAAACCGGATGACAAGCGTCGCAAGGAAGCTCTGACGCGAGTGATCAACATGTATGAATCGTGGAAAAAGCCCGAGCGAGATGCGGAATATCGAGCGCTGGCGGCTTCCGAGAGCAACGTTGTACCTCGTTGAGACGCCTATCCGGGGCAGGTAGCACCAGAACAGACCAACGGCGTCAACGGCTGAGGGCCGCGCCCGGAGGAATATTACGTGCGACACTGAGAGCGCGCAGATTAGTCGCCGCCAAAGGCTTGCCGTCCCCCCCGATTGCCAGAACACGCCAATGCAGCGTCATGCCCTGATGTTTTTTCTGAAACCACGAAGGCGCGCGGTAAAATGCAGTAGGAGGCACGAGCAGAGCGGACAATACCGCCGTTTGCTTATCGTCGAGGACCTCCAGCTTGTAGATCGATGCATCGGGCAACTCCCGCCAGGTGAATACGACGGGCCGGGCGTTGTCGGACACTCCGTCACGAATCGGAAGCACCTGGGCGTTCTCTTCCCAATCGGTCGAAGACGATCCTCCGGCAACAAAGAATTTCAGCGTTGGCATTGGAAACGATGCCACGGCACCGCTGTGGGCAATACCGATCCCGGCTCCAACTGACGCAAGATCGGAATCTGATTCTTTGTCGTCTGTGGCTTCGACCCTGAGCAGGAGAATATACTGCCCGGCGGCGAGTGTGGGCACTTTGTCCGCCGATTCGAGTTCCAGCCGGAACTTGCCGGTCGGCGGCAGGAAGTGATTGAAGCGGGCGACCTGTGTGAAGCGCCGCTGCGTTCCGCGCTGTTCGACCGGAAGCGTGGCTTCGGTCAGAAGATCGCGGTCGCTCGGGGCTTCCTCGCCCGGTTGCACGATCTCCCAGCGGCCTTTCAGCCGGCCTGTGCCGTTGTACCGTATATCGGCGGCGACGGCCGGAAATTTCTCACCGCTTTTAACAAAAAGAACCGGTTCGCCGTTTGGGGACTTAATCTCGACGTTAGTCAGCGCGAAAGGAACGCGGGCCCCGCCGCCCGCCATACGGCACGTGACGTTTACATACTGGTCCGGGCCGCCGGTGTTCGAGACGAATCGCCGGACATAAAAGAAGCTGGACGTACTGCCGGCCTGCGCCGCCTGATACGCCCGGCGTGCGACCGACGGCGGGATTCCCATTATGTCCGTGAATCCGCTTGTCCCGCTGGCCGTCGACCTGTTCAATCGCACCGGCAGCGAACCGAAGACCGTCGTTGGATCGCATTGCTGTCCAAGCGCTGGGGATATGGCCGGCATCAGCTCGCCGCACCAGATCGCTTCGGCCGGCGAGTAACCGGGCGGTATCGGGCCGAAGGTGAGAAATACGGTCGTCGCTCCCTGGGAATTGACGTTCACGCCGTTCGGATTGACCGCTATCGACTGGGCGATCACCGCCGAACACAGCAATGTGTCCAAGATTAGCAATTTAAGGATTTTGGTCATCAGTACCTCCGCCCCACTAAAGGATATTGAAGCTAAGCCCGAAGTTGAAAGCCTCGGTTTTGTTGAATGCGTTCGCGAAAAGCAATCGGTCGACCGTGCTCCCATAGCGGTTCGCGTATCGTATGAAAAACTGTGTGTCCAGTTTTCTGAATTTTTTCTTGCCGAGCGTGAATCTGTAAGCCCACTGGACGTCGAATTCCACATTCCGTGCGTCGTTGAAATTGCCGGTATCGCCTGCGACCGTGGTCGAGAGATTGGCGCTGAATGCCGAGTTCTTTATGAACGGCGTCCGCCATACCGCCCGCGTACCGATCCGAAATGTCTGGTCGATCCGCAGTTGTTCCAGATTTGCCTGCTGTTCCCTGGTGAAATCTAAATTGAGATCAATGTCGCTTGTTGGCTTGGTGGCCAAAGTTATGCCGTGTACGCTGCTTCGGAAATCGGCCCGCTCGCGGCCTGGCTGCCGGTTGTCCTGGAATGCACGGGTGTGCTTATATCCGAAACCGAGCCGGTCGGAGATCTGCCACTGGGCATTAAAAGCCTGGGCATAGCTATGCTGATCCGGAATTTGCGACGGGTCGTTAAAGTCGCTGTTGCCTGGAATCGCGGCCCCGAATTGGTGAAGATGATCATACGTATACGAGACTTGCGGCAGCCATTTCCGGGGTTTGGCCGGCGTGAAAAAAGAATTAAGCGGGATCGCAAAACTCATATTGTTTCGCCGGTTCAGGGTTTTCAGTATCGACGCTATCGCCGCCAGATTATCGCGGTCGCGAAGGTTTCCGTAAACAAAGCTCATTTCGCCAAAAGAGGCGCTGACCTCGAACTGGTTCTGATGCTTGTCGGCCTGGGTCGATGCTCCGATGCTGCGGAAGAGCGGTTCGACCTCTTCATGCCGGTAAGTGCCGGTAAGTTTGAGCTTTTTTTCTTTCCATAGCTTAATTCCCTGGATAAAGTCGAAGCTGATCTCGGCAAATCGGGCCGTGCGCCACGTTTCTTTCACGGCGACCACCGTTTGGCCCTGTTCAAGCTGCGGGTCGACCGGATTTGTAAAGCGGCTTCGCGTGATGCCGGTTTCGTACCGCAATCGCTGTTTTGTATCGCTGCCAAGTACGCGAAATCCGAAGCCGAGACTTTTCTCCGCATCGTTTACCGCGCCCTGATTGAGATTCGTTAGCGGCAGAAGCGATCCACGCATTACGGAAAATTCCACACGAAGACCGTTCGGTCGCTCCTTGAAAAACTCGCGGGCAAAGCTTGTGCTCAGAACATTGTGTTTGCGGCGCGTTACGCCGACGAAATTGTCGTAACCGACGATCGACGTTCCGTTCATTGCGGCAAAAGACAATTCGTTCTGCGTGCCGGCGGGAACAGTGACGGTTATCCCCCGGCTTGAAAAGCTGTTGATCAGATGGCGGTTCGATCCGAACGAAACATGGCCCAAATTCAGTTTGAACTGTTTCCTGGTCAGTTCGATCAGGTAGCTTGAAAGGTCGATCATCGGCGCTTCATCCTTCAGTTCGCCGAACCGCAAAGCGTTTTGCCGTGCCGCGAAGCCGACAAAGTCGAACTTGTTGCTGAACACCCAATTCCGCTTTGTCACTTTGAACTCGAGGCTGCTTTGCCCATCGACATCGGTGAACGGGTTGCGTTCCGGAGCGGATTCGCGCGGAAATGTGCGAGTTTGATTCTGGCCTTTTATATTTATCGATATCGTAGGCGTAAATTCGATCTGCGCCGACGATGAATCCCCCGGCGACGCAGTGCCATTTACCGGAGCGTCCGGGCTTGAAGCGGATGTGGGCTCCGATATTTCAGCCGCCGTCCTGACCTTCATCGGAAACTCGGCCAGCATTTTCCAGTTTCCGTCGGGTTCGATCAGGTACACGGTCAACATGCTTTCGCCGACTGGTAGCGGCGAGATCGAAGGTGTATAGCTGAGGCTTAGCGACCCGTTTGAGAATAGTGCCGATGCATCGGTCGTGCCGATAAAGATCGCAAAACGGCCTTCGGCGCTCTGCAAGGGACGGTCGAGCGTGAGTTCGATCCGGTCTGTTGGCGTAAGTTCGCGTCCTGTAAAGTTCGCCGTGATCGTAATCGGATCGCGTTCCTCCGCGAGAGCAACATGGAAGTGGGTCGATATGAGCATGACCGTCAAAACCAGCAATGCAAGGCCGTATCTTGCGGGAGATCGTCCCGTGAGGAATGCGATTTTATTCGAGTTTCTCATGTCTGTTGTCCTTTGCGGAAAAGTCCCCCCTGCGTGCGGATATTGCTGTCCTGATCGCTCAGCAAAGAGTGCCGAAAGCCGACACTCTTTGCTGATAGCGCTCTAGTTTTGGCAAACCGGCGTAAAGCTTACGTTTGGCCGGACATTCTGCACGTTGTTTACCGAGCTGCCGACAACCTGAAGCCGCCAGGTTCCTCCGACCTGATTGGCCGGTACGAGATAGTTGATAGTCATTTTCGGACTGGCATTACCGAACAGCGCGTTATGTGAGTAACCGATGCTTTGAGCCATCGTCCCGCCGTTTCGCTGGAGTCGGAATCTCAGTTGGCAGCCGACTGCGTCGGGTAGGCAAATGCCGTCCCAGGTTGCCGTAACTCTCATTGTTCCGCCAGTTCCCGACGGTTGAAGATTGAGCGGGATCGGCCGATTTTCCGTAGTACCCTGCACTACGCCAAAGATCGACAAATTTCCCGAGACGGGAGTCAGGCTCGGTACTTCAAACGGAAGGAATGCCGCTTGTCCCTGCTGCGGATTGGTTCCCGGCAAATTCCTGACTCGGATGCGGTAGTTTCCGGTCTGATTGCAATTCGTCAAAGTAAAGGAAAAAGTCGCGTTCTCGAATGCACTGCTGACTGTCCGATCCACCGAAGTGAGGACTGTTGTGCTATTGCTGCGCATCAACTCCGCCCTGTATGTCGATTGACCGCCATAACCGAGAAGCGTGTTTGTTCGCAACTGCACCGTCACAGAAAACTGTCCCAGGTTCCCCACGTTGAAGTTTGACGAAAATGCCGATCCCCCGGCGGGAATTGAAATGGGGTTAAGCGACACCGCGCGGGTCAGGCTCGCACCCGTCAAAACGAATAAACCAACTAAACCCAAAATGATCGATCGAATAAATTTCTGATTTTTCATAACGTCTCCTTTATCTGCTTTTTTATTTTTTCTGATCCTCCATGGCATTTCCGGCTTCTCCGGTAAAGCAAGGCGGTCGATCCCACCTTGCCGTTTTTTGCCTTTCACTTTTGACTGGAAAAAAGCGCGGAAATGTGACGCAAAAAAGATGTCGTTTTCTTTTTAGTCGGTTTTTCAGAACGTAGAAAGATCAAGGCGTTCGACTTGTAAACAAGTGAACGCCTTAAAATTAAGATTCGCGGTTGATTCCTGGTTTACTGCTTTCGCACGATGAAGTTGTAAAACTTGATGTCTTCGATCAGACCGGCACTGGAAATGCCGCTCAGCTTCAGTTCATAAACACCCGCCTTAAGGGTCGAGCTGCGCACGCTGATGCCGATCGGATGGGACAACCGCTTTTTACCGACATCCATTTCGCGGCTCCAGATAACGTCGCCGTTCTGGTCGTAGATATCGGCTTGATACTTCGCGAATTCCTTTTCATTATCGTGAACGACCTGTAAATTGATCGTTTCAGCAGATCTTGGGACACTTAGAACAGGCTGTTCGCCGCTTCGCACCGGCGGCAGCAATGTAAACGCGAAGACCCTCGGCCGTTCCCTTTCGCGCGGGGCTTCGGTAACTTTCTTCGGTTTCGAGTTTGCGGGTTTTGGCGCGTTCGCATTTCCCTCGCTTACGTTAGAATCCGGTCCATGCTCATTGCCAGGAACAGGCGGCGCGATTGGCCGATCGGGGTTCTCGTCAACGTGTACAATGCGCGGAGTTCGATTCTCTGAACTCAAGAGAAGCCAACCGGCAAACAAGCCAAGAAGCAACAGAGCGGCGAGGCCACCGGCCCAGGCCAAACGCGGTATCCTGTAAATTCCCGTCAGATTCTCCCACAACGAGGGAATTTGTTCGGACTCGACCGATCTACGCACCGGTTCTTCGATCCGGCTGCTGAGGATTCGTGCCGCTGCAACCTTCATCTTTCGCCGGTCCGAGATCAAGTAAGCCGATTCGAATTTCCGCCGCATTGCCGGGTCCATTTCACCGCGGACGTATTCATCGACCAGATCGTTCTCGGCCGCGTCGAAGAATTCGCTTAGTTCCGCGTCGGAAAAAAGGCGTTCCTCAAGAGCATCACGCTCGGTGTCGCCGATATCACGAAGGAAATATCGGATCGCGGCTGTTGAGTTTTCCTGGCTGTTCTTCATTGCGGTTTTGTTTTTGCCAAGAACGCCGTACGGCGCCTT
>DLHV01000011.1:0-1750 GCA_002483395.1 Chloracidobacterium sp. UBA7659
CTTACGTGCGGGCTACTGACACGCGGGCTACTGACATAAGCGGAATTGATATTTAGGGCTTAATTGTGTAGTATTTGAAGAGATTTAACCTTCAAATTTGTTAGATCGGAAGTAAGTTAATTTTCGCGGTTATCGTCCAAAAATCGGGCGAAGTTACTGCGTGCAAGGAGTGACTATTTTAAGTTAGGCGTTTTATGGCTACAGTTAAGGAAGTTAAGGAAAAGATCGTAGGTGATTACAAAACGCACCAGTCGGACACGGGTTCGTCGCAGGTGCAGGTTGCGCTTTTGACGCAGCGTATAAATGAGCTGACGGAGCATTTCAAGATACACAAGAAGGACAATAATTCCCGCAGAGGCTTGCTTAAAATGGTCTCGCGCAGGCGTAAGCTGCTTGATTATCTAAAACGTGATGATATTAACGAATATCACGAGATCATCAAGAAATTGGGATTGAGAAGGTAAGAGTTTATGGAGTTCATGGAGTTTGGAGAGTTTTTAGAGTTTTCGACTCTAAAAACTCCAAGAACTCAAAAACTCTATAGACTCACATGACGCTTCGGTCATCAAAAAGAAGTTCTCACGAAGAATTTGTCGGCGGCTGCTGAACGTGACAGCGAATGGGCCACATGCAAAAGAGAACCTTCACAATGAAAAAAATTTCCGGGAACGGCAGTGCTTCACGAAACAGCATCTGCCGTTTTTTGTTTTTATGAGGATAAGAAATGACACAAAAAAAATATTTGAAAGAGTCGATCAAACTTGGGACTAAAGATTTGATCGTCGAAACAGGCAAGGTTGCCAAACAGGCCGACGGTTCGGTCGTTATAAGATACGGCGACACAATGATCCTGGTCACGGCCGTTAGTGCACGGACAGCGAAGGAAGGTCTCGACTTTTTTCCGCTGACCGTTGAATACAGGGAAGCGAGCTACTCGGCCGGACGAATTCCGGGAAACTATTTCAGACGCGAAGGCCGCCCAAGCGAGAAGGAAGTTCTTACATGCCGTTTGATCGACCGTCCGGTCCGTCCGCTATTTGCCGACGGATACCGTTTTGAAACGCAGATCGTCGGCAGCGTTATCTCGGCCGACACGGATAACGATCCCGATGTTATAACGATAACTGGTGCCTCGATGGCGCTTTATTTGTCGGACATTCCGTTCGAAAACCCGATTGCCGGCGTGCGTATCGGCCTGATCGACGGAAAATATATTGTTAACCCAACCTACGACGAACGCCGCGACTCCGATTTGAACCTCATCGTTGCCGGAACCGAAGAAGCGATCGTAATGGTCGAAGCCGAAGCCCACGAAGTCGCCGAAAGCATCATCGTCGAGGCATTAATGCTTGCGCACAAGGAGATCAAGCGCCTTTGCCTGTGGCAGAAGGAATTGGGCAAGGCACTCAATATCACGAAGCGTACTTTTGTTGCGGCACAGGTCGATGAAAAAATTGTTGAGGATATCGAGGCGAAGTTTGGCGAGCATTTGCGGCAGGCATTGGACACGACGGGTAAAGATAAGCTTTCAAGCTATGCGGCGATCGACGCATTGAAAAAAGAAGTTGTCGAAAGTTATCCCGAAACCGAACCGGAAACCCGCCAGATGGCCGGCAAGGCATTCGGCCATTTGAAGGAAAAGATATTCCGCGAAGATATGCTCGGCAAACGCCGCCGTCCGGACGGCCGCAAGTTTTCAGAGATCCGCCCGATTACGTGCGACGTCGGCTGGCTGCCGCGTGTTCATGGC
>DLHV01000011.1:1821-4217 GCA_002483395.1 Chloracidobacterium sp. UBA7659
ATGCTGCATTACAATTTCCCGCCGTATTCGGTCGGAGAAGCGGGCCGCTTTGGCGGAACGTCGAGACGCGAAACAGGCCACGGCAACCTTGCCCGCCGTGCGATCGAAGCCGTCCTTCCCGATGATAACGATTTTCCGTACACCCTCCGCGTGGTTTCAGAAATTACAGAATCTAACGGTTCGTCGTCGATGGCGTCTGTTTGCGGAGGCTGCTTGAGCCTTATGGACGCAGGTGTGCCGATCAAACGTCCGGTTGCAGGTGTGGCGATGGGATTGGTAATGGAAGGAAATCGCTATGCGATCCTGTCCGATATCGCGGGTGCCGAAGACCATTACGGCGATATGGANNATGGACATCAAGGTCGCGGGCATCAACGCGATGATTCTCCAGGAAGCCTTGGAGCAGGCACGAAAAGGCCGGCTTCATATTCTGGACATCATGCAGAAGGCGATCGCCGAGCCTCGCGAAGAGATCTCGCCATACGCACCGCGTATCATCACGCTTATGATCTCGCCGGACAAGATCCGCGACGTGATCGGGCCGGGCGGCAAGATGATCCGTTCGATCACCGAAGAAACCGGAGCGAAGATCGACATTTCCGATGACGGAACGGTTCTGATCGCAACCGCCGACGGCGAAGCCGCTCAACTCGCCGTTGCCCGTATCAAGGCCCTGACCGCGGAAGCCGAGATCGGCGAAACCTACATGGGGACTGTCTCTCGAATTGTCGATTTCGGTGCGTTTGTTGAGATACTGCCTGGTCTTGACGGCCTGCTGCACATCTCTGAGATCTCGGACCGGCGTGTAAAAGACGTCCGCGACGAACTAAAAGAAGGCCAGCAGATCCTCGTCAAATGCATCGGCAAGGAAGGCAATAAGGTCAAGCTTTCGCGTAAGGCGATATTGTCGGAAGAAAAGGCAAAGGCAAGCGGCGGCGGGGAAGAATAAGAAAGCGCCCCTCCTTACGAAGGAGGGGTGGCAGCCGCAACTCCGCTCCTGCCTGAGGAGGGGTGGCCGAAGGCCGGGGTGGTGGGAGCTGACGGGGTTGTTCTCCGGTGCTTAATTAAGAGGACGGCTTCGGCCGTCCTTTTTGGTTTAATTGACTTTTGACGAATGCGTGGATAGAATGTGTATTGAAGTGGCAGGTTATACACATTATGCGGACAAATATAGAAATTGACGATAAGCTGATGAAGGATACTTTGAAGATCACCGGCTTGAAAACCAAGCGCGAAGTCGTTGAGCTGGCTTTGAAGGAGTTGCTGCGCCTTCATCGGCAGGCTGATCTGAAAAAGCTGAAGGGAAAGTTTTATTGGGAAGGCGACCTGGAGCAGATGAGGCTTGATAAATGATCTTTGTCGATTCGAGTGTCTGGATTGATTATCTCCGTCAACTGGAAACACAGCAGACCCAAAAGCTCGATTCGATCCTGGGAAATGAGCGAGTTGTGGTCGGAGACCTGGTCATTGCCGAGGTGCTTCAGGGTTGCAATGATGCGAAAGTTTTCAACGACACCGTACAATTATTTCAACAAGCCGATTTCGTTATCGTAGGAGGTTATCCGCTTGCGCTAGAAGCGGCGCGGAATTATATTGCACTCCGAACTAAAGGGATAACCATCCGCAAAACTATCGATACCCTTATCGCCACTCGCTGCATCCTTAGCGGGTTTGAACTCTTGCACAACGACCGGGATTTTATACCGTTTGAAGAACATCTCGGACTGAAATGTATCAATTGAATGCCGGCACGGCTATTTATACTTTATGTCAGCACCAAATATTGAAACCATCGTATCCCTCTCCAAACGCCGTGGTTTTGTTTTTCCCGCATCGGAAATTTACGGCGGGCTCGGCAGCTCGTGGGATTACGGCTCGCTGGGCGTCGAGCTGGCGAATAACATTAAGCGAAGCTGGTGGCGGTGGATGGTTTATGAGCGCGACGATATCGAAGGGCTTGATTCGTCGATAATCCAAAACCGTCTGGTTTGGAAATATTCTGGGCACGAGCAGACCTTTCACGATCCGCTTGTGGATTGCCGTGCGTGCAAGGGACGGTTCAGGCTCGATAAGCTCCTCGATGTTCAGTGCCCGAATCATCCGTCAGTGCACCCAGGCGATGACAAGGAATGCGACCTGACCGAGGCCCGTGAGTTCAACCTGATGTTCAAGACAACGGTCGGTGCGGTTTCATCTGATGAAGACGAATCCGCTATTGCCTACCTGCGTCCTGAAACCGCCCAGGGTATTTTTATTAATTTTGCAAATGTTTTGAATACTTCGCGTCGAAAGCTGCCGTTTGGTATCGCGCAGATCGGAAAGGCGTTTCGCAACGAAGTGACGCCTGGTAACTTTATTTTCCGCACGCGTGAATTCGAGCAGATGGAGATGGAGTA
>DLHV01000011.1:4223-10912 GCA_002483395.1 Chloracidobacterium sp. UBA7659
GACGGGTTTCAGCAGTGGATTCAGTCTCTTGGGATTTCAGCCGAAAATCTAAGCCTGTACGAGCAATCGAAGGAAGAGCTTGCCCATTATGCGGAGCGGACCGTCGATATAATGTACCGCTATTTCCCTGAACGGGGAGAGGAAGACAAGCAGTGGGACGAGCTAATGGGCATCGCGAACCGGACGAATTACGACCTCCGCGTCCATTCGAAAAAACCGGAAAACGAGGAAGGCAAACGCATCAACCCGGACTCGACCGAAGATCTGTCGTACTTTGACGAAGCGACAAAGGAGCGGTTCTATCCATACGTGATCGAACCGGCCATCGGCGTTAATCGCACTCTGCTGGCCGTAATGATGGACGCCTACACCGAAAAGACCAACGATAAAGGAGAAACGCGCGTGATATTAAAGCTGACGCCGGAACTCGCACCGATAAAGGTCGCCGTGCTGCCGCTTGCGAAAAACAAACCGGAGATTGTCGAAATGGCCCGGAAGATAAAGAAAGACTTGCAGCCTTCAATGCGAACTGTCTATGACGACACCGGTGGGATCGGTAAGCTCTACGCCCGCCAGGACGAGATCGGCACGCCGTTTTGCGTTACGGTCGATCACGAATCGCTGGTGGACAACGCCGTTACGGTGCGCGATCGGGATACGTGGCAGCAGGATCGTATCGGCATCGATGCCCTGAAAGAGTATATGCAAGAGCGGTTGTCGTAATGAACATCGGGGTGAATAAATTACGCGATCTGACTGCCGCGATTATGGTAATATGTGAGCATTGAGGTGCATTATGCAGATCGTCGAAGAACAAATTGTAAATAAGATCCGAACTCTTACTGATAAGGAGCGCGAAGACGTTTTGCGCTATGTTGACCGCGTGATCGGCGGCCAAGAACGCGAGCCGCGTCTAGGTGAAAAGCTGGCCGAACTCTTCGCCGATGTTCCCGACGAGGTATGGGAACGCATCCCGGAAGACGGCTCTGAGCAGCACGACCACTACATCTATGGCACGCCGAAACGATGACCCTGGTATTTGCAGACACTCAGTTTTTCGTTGGGAGAGTAAACCCGCGTGACCAGTGGCACAAGCAGGCCCGTGACGCCGAAGCCGCGCTGATCTACCCGCATTACGTAACAACCGAATCTGTACTGACTGAGGTCTTGGCTTACTTTTGCGAATACGGCTCTGAATCGAGATTAAGGGCTGCCATCGCGATCGAGTTGATACTAGCCGATCCTAATACCGAAGTCATTCCAGTCTCGCACGAGCTTTTTCTCCAAGGTGTTCAACTCTAAAAGGAACGCCCCGACAAAAGCTACAGTTTGACCGACTGTATTTCGATGAACGTCTGCCGCGAACGCGGAATTAAGGAAGTGTTGAGCCACGACCACCATTTTTCGCAGGAAGGATTGATCGTTCTTATGTAACTGGCACCGGAGAACTGCCCGCCAGGACGAGATNNGACGACACCGGCGGCATCGGCAAACTCTACGCCCGGCAGGACGAGATCGGCACGCCCTTCTGCGTCACCGTCGATCACGAATCGCTGGTGGATAACGCGGTCACCGTCCGCGACCGCGATACGTGGGAGCAGGAGCGCGTTCCTATTGATCAACTAAGAGAGTACCTGGGAAAGATGCTCAAGGCTTAACGCCTCGGTTCAGCAGCGCCGGCCAGAGAGCCTTGATCTTACGAGGAACCGTATTGCGGCCGCTGTCTGTTGCAACGGATTGTTCGCCGTTATCGCCTCACCCAGGGGGCGGACAACTACCAAGGCCGGCTCGTTTTACAGCCATGCCAGGTTCGCCCAACATTGGACGTAACCGGTGGCGATGGATTTGACCAAGCTGTCAGTGGCGGCGGCATTGACCAGGGAGAAATGAAGCGCCCACTTAGACTTGCAGTCTTTCGCTTCATAGACCTTTCGTCTGCCGCCGGCCAGGCCCGGGTAGTTCATTGATTTCACGTCGCCGCACACAGCCCCCCAGACTTGCGTGCTTGACCGTATGAGTTGACCGCTGTCTGGGGTAAAACCGTCGAGCGCCACGAGCACGACTTTGCTGGTGTCCTTGAGGCCCTTGTCCACGGCATTGGCAATCGCGCAGCCGCTCGAATGGCCAACTATGTAGATCTTGTCCGCTTTGGACGCTTGGATTGCGGCGACCGCCGATTTGTACTGGCCGCTCTTGGTGAAGGTGGCGACGGCGCTGTTGGCACCGGATCCTGCGCCGTGTGGCCAGGAGAAGGCACTGAACTCTATGTTAGGCCTCTGGCCTTTGGCGCTACTTAGCCATGCGTCCATGTTGGACTGAGTGGCCTGGTAACCGCCGAAGAAAACAACAAATGCGCTCATTTGGTTTGAACCTCCTTCAGAAGAGGCCGAGACCTCTGCTGTACCCTCTACGGAATCATGGCGCCGCTCTCGACATTCAGGACATTCCCAGACTGTCAGCCTCTCGAATCAGTAGTGGATACCACCAAACGTCATGCGTTCGGGCAGGTCCTCGTGCGAGTATGAGACGGGTGCAACGAAGGGTTAGCCGTCAGAACCACTTCTTGGTGAAGAGCGTGTATGTCGACAGCGGTTCCTGAAAGCATGGCTTCACTGCCGCCTCAAGTTTCGCTTGAATGGCGTTGAACTTCGTTCTCACCTCATCCGTTTCCGTACCAATATCCCAGAAGACCCCTTCGTGCTTGTGCATCTCATCGAGGTGCCTCTGGAATTCGTCTTGTTCCATCTTGACCCGACCTTGGCGCTGCCAGTAGTACGTAGCAAGCATCTGTGCCGAGATGAAGATGGAATTCAGCACGCTATTGGTTTCACTGAAGATCGCCTCCGTGCTCGGGCCAAACGATGCCATGAACCGATACTTCAGCGTACTGAATTCGACAAAGGCCGATTCTTTCTTGGCATACCGCTCGACCACGATGTAGCCGCGGTCTAGCAGCTGAGCCTGTTCTGGTGTTTCGTGGTCGGCACGCCTGCGCGTGGAACCCTCAGAGGACTGGGAGAACGGGTTCCGGATGAATGCCACTGCGTCGCGAATCTCAAAGAACTTTGCCAGAACCTGTTCGGCAAGCTCAATCTGGCGCTTGCCAATGAACTCGCGCTTCCAGGCACCAATGCCAGAAATGATGGCCCAGCAGGCAGCAAAGACCGCGAAAGCTTGGGCGATGGTGGCGAGCTCAATCATTGCTTGTGACGGCTAACTATTGTTTCTAAATCCACATGCGTGATTACATGTAAAACTAAGCCGTTTGTCAAGCAAACTGCATTAGAATAGTCTTTAAAGGTAATGGAACAAAAACCGACACTTTTGGACCAGGTTCGGCATACAGCAAGGCTGCGCCATTTGAGCAAGAAAACCGGGAATGCCTACGTGTCGTATATTCGGCACGCAACAGAAACACCGATACAAAAAGCCGTGCGCGCCGCAATGAAACGAGCCGGGGTCCACAAACACGGGAACTGCCATACATTCCGGCACAACTTTGCGAGGCATCTGCTGGAAAATCATTATGATATTCGAACTGTTCAGGAACTCCTCGGGCACAAAGACGTGCGCACCACCCAAATATTTACTCACGTAGTCAAGAACAAATCATTTGTAAAAAGTCCGTTTGATTTGTAGTTGATTTCCCGGAGTCTTCTATAATCAAAACGTCGGTCAGTATGAAAGATCGCTCGTCAAAAATTACCGATCTATCCGAGTTCATAAAAAACTCCGGCGGACGCGCGATGCTCGTCGGCGGATGCGTGCGCGATGAGTTGATGGGCGTTGAGCCGAAGGATTGGGATGTCGAGGTTTATGGTGTTGAGCCGGGAAAGCTGAAAGAGATTCTCGAGGAATTTGCAGAGCGGAGCGGGGACACTCCTGTCCCCATGAGTGCTGAGCACGAAAATGATTCCGCCGCAAGCGGCGGTGCGGACAAGAGTGTCCGCGCTCCGAAGATTGTTGGCGAGGCATTTGCGGTTTATAAGCTGGGTGAGGATCTCGATGTTTCTCTGCCACGGCGGGAGAGGAAAGTTGGAAAAGGGCATCGAGGATTCGTCGTCGAAGGCGATCCTGATATGTCGTTCGAAGACGCCTGTTCTCGGCGCGATTTTACGGTCAATGCGATTTTGAAGGACCCGTTAACCGGTGAGATCGTTGATCCGTTTAACGGCAGGGAAAATATCGAACGAAAAGTGCTGCGGCACGTGTCGAGCGAGACTTTTGCCGAGGATTCGCTGCGCGTTCTGCGTGCCGCACAGTTTGCCGCACGGTTGGAATTCGACATAGCACCGGAGACGGTCGAGATCTGTAAAACGATCGATGTCACCGATCTACCGAAGGAACGCATCTGGGGCGAACTTGAAAAGCTGCTATTAAAAGCGAAAAGGCCGTCAATTGGGCTGAAATGGCTTTATGAGCTTGGAGTCGTCGATCAGCTTTTTCCTGAGATGAAGGCATTGGTCGGGGTGCCGCAGGAGGCCGAGTGGCATCCCGAGGGTAATGTCGATGTTCATACGCTGATGGTCGTTGACGAAGCCCGGAAATTGATCGACGATCTGCCGTACGAGCGGCAAGTCGCGGTAATGCTCGGTGCTTTGGCACACGATTTCGGAAAGCCGCCGACTACCGTTTTTATGGACGGCCGCTGGCGTTCGCATTCGCATGATGAAGCCGGAGTCGAGCCGACGATTTCATTCCTGGATACGCTTGGAATTTATACGCTCAATGGTTTCGACGTGCGGAATCAGATCGTTCAGCTCGTCCGATATCACTTAAAGCCGGGCGAATATTACAAATCAAAATCGCCCGTCGGCGATGGAGCTTTTCGACGTTTAGCCCGGAAGGTCGAGGCTGATCTGCTCTATCGCGTGGCAAAGGCCGACTGCCTCGGCCGCAACCCGGACTGGCTGCCGAAAGACAAATGGTTCGGGTCGGAAGCTCAGGAATGGTTTATCGCAAGGGTCCATGAGCTACAAATCGAGCGAAAGGCTCCGGAGCCGATATTGATGGGGCGACATCTTATCGAGTTGGGACTCGAACCATCGCCGGAATTCAAGAAAATCCTTGATGCGGTTTACGAATTGCAGCTCGACGGCAAGATAAATAGCGTCGACGAGGCGATCACTGCCGGCAAATCTATTCTTGACGAGAAGTCCAGCCCTAATCATATATAGACTTGCCCGAAAAACCCTGATTTCTCGACTAATTCAAATTCCTCGCCATCTTAATGACAGGGCATTTTTACCCTTGTTTGTTTTATGAGCAGATTCGTATATTTTGGAATTGTCATCTTCATAACGGCCAGCTCGGTTTTCTCGCAAACGCAGTCTATCTTTGTAAATCCGCAAACAACCGACCCGCAAATAGACACTTTCTTAGGCCAACATTACGTTGCTCGCAATCCAAGCATAACGCAGCGCGACCGTTTGATAGTTTTCTTCCCCGGCACAAATGGCCTTCCGTTTAACTACCGCACGTTTATCAATCTCGCGGCTGATATGGGGTTTCACTCGCTCGGTTTGAGTTATGTTAATGGCGACGGTGTAAACGAACTCTGCGGCCCGACAGGTGATCTGAATTGCTATGGAAACGTCCGGCTCGAAATTGTTGACGGGACCGAACGCTCGACCTTAGTCAGCGTCAACCGTCCGAATTCGATAGAAAACCGGCTCATTAAGCTGTTGATTTATATGCAGCAGACCAATCCCTCGGCAAATTGGGCGCAATATCTTGACGCGAATAATCAGATCCGATGGGACAGAATTGTTGTGGCAGGGCATTCACAAGGCGGCGGACACTCCGGAATTATCGGAAAAAATCACCGTGTTGAGCGGGTCATCATGTTCGCGGCAATGGATTTCAGCGGTTTTCGAAACTCGGTTGCAAACTGGATTCTCGCCCCTGGCGTTACACCAAATTCGGAATTCTACGGCTTTTCACTTCAGCAAGACGAAGAAGTAAATTACTTTCTACTTTCGACACGGGCATGGGTTGCCTACGGAATGGACGCGTTCGGTTCGCCAATCAATGTTGAAAGCGTGGCGTCTCCTTACAAAAATACGCACTCGCTAAACTCAAATTTCCAGTCGATTCCGAGTGGAAGCAACTATCACGGCGCAGTTGTTGTCGATTCGCGTTTTCCGGTTGATCAAAACGGCGTTTCAATTTACGAGCCGGTTTGGCGGTATTTGCTGAATACAACTTCGCCTTTGAGTCTGACAACCCTTCAATTTTTACGGCACGGAGAGGCTGTTGGCCGTCCGCCGGTTGGGATCACGTCTAAACTTTACAGCATTTCGGTTCAGGGATCCGGTTTTGACGCGACAACAAAGGCTTTGATTAACGGAACTGAAGTTGAAACGGAATTTGTCGGCGGAAATGAAATTCGCGCTAGGCTTCCGGCAGGGAGGATCGGAAGCGTCGGAAATTCAACGTTACAGGTTCGTAATCAAAATGGGCAGGTTTCGAATGTTTTAACCTTTTAGCTAAATAAAAAAGCGACGTGCGCACGGCAATCGCAAGTCGCAAATCTAAAATCGCGAATCAATTTACTGCTTTCCTTCGAGAAAGGCTTTGAGCCGACGCGAACGCGACGGGTGCCGCAGCTTTCTCAGGGCCTTTGCCTCGATCTGGCGGATGCGCTCGCGCGTCACCGAGAACTGCTGACCGACTTCTTCGAGCGTGTG
>DLHV01000234.1 GCA_002483395.1 Chloracidobacterium sp. UBA7659
CCGGTCGCTACCGCTCCCGGTTCGACAAACCCACGCGCGTGAAGCCGCAAATCTCACGCCTCTGCCTCGCGTTCATAATGCCTCTTCCGCGAGGTGAACTCGTAGGTGTCGCGCAATGCCAGGACCAGGACGCCGTCTTCGATGGTTGGGTTTCTGAAGATGAGCGTTCGGCCGATCGTGATTCCCATATGCGTGCAGAAGGCGATCGCACGGATGACGAAGCGGTTTTGGCCGGAGTATTTGCTTCTGAACGGGACCGCGTTCTCCAGTCGCGGGTGTGCCGGTTTTAGGCCGATCACGCGGTTGTATTCGTCATAGAGCATAACGGCCGCGTCCGGTTCGCCGAGATCTTCCCATGCTTTTCGGTTTAGCGTGATAACGCCGGCCGCGTTGATCGACACGCGCAACTGGCCGGGTTTTCTTACATCGGGCACGTTTCTGAATTGTATTGCCATAAAATCTTTATTCCTTTCCCAAAGGCGGAAACACGACCGGTAGNNGGTCGTTACCACTCCCGGTTCTGACAAAATGAACCCTTCCGTGCGCGCTATTTCAGCCGCCGCTTTTCGCTTTTCGCTTTTTTGCCTGTATAATTCGAAAGTTTGTGGGACAGACGTAAAGGCAACCTCATTTTGATTCGCAGAATCATAGATTGAGTAAAAATCCGACATCGGCCGGCCGTCTGTTTTTCAGAAATATATTGTTGTAATTATAAGACTTGGCGGCATTTAAAGGCTCTTCGAAGCTTCGTGGACCGCAGCAATAGGGAAAATCGCTTTTATGTTTAATCTCCGTGCATTGGGGCTTGTCCTGGTAAGTATTGCCGTTTGGACAGCGCCGGTATTTGCAAAAGCTGACACCATTACGTATGAATTCACAGCCGCCCTACAACAGCAAATTGTTGAAAACGTTGATATTCAGGGCAACCGCCGCCTTCGCGATGACGACCTTCTTTACTACATAAAAACCCGCGCTGGCGACGTTTACGATCCTGCCGCCCTCGAACGCGATCTGAAGGAATTGCTTTCACTGAATTTCTTTGACAAAACGGCGACCCGCGTTATCACGACCGAAGGCGTCAGGGGCGGCGTCAACGTCATTTTCGAGGTCCGCGAGCTCCCCATCATCCGCGATCTGCAGTTTACGGGAGCCAAGGCGCTCACCGAATCCGATATCCTCAAGAAATTTCGCGAGGAACGCGTAGGTATCTCAAAAGAAGCGGTTTACGATCCTGTCAAGGCCCGCGGCGGCGTGCGTATCTTGCGTGAGCTTCTTGCTTCGAAGGGTTATCCGAACGCCAAGATTAATGTTAAGGAAGAAGAGGTTTCGGCGACCTCGATCGCACTTACATTCGAGGTCGAGCAAGGCAACCGATCGCGAATTATCGAGATAGATTTTGAGGGGAACGAGCATTTCAAGGATAGCGAACTCCGCTCTCAGCTTACGCTGGTTCAGGCAACTGGGCTTATCGCCCGATTCAAGGGGCAGGACATTCTTGATCTGCGAAAACTGGAATATGATCTGGATCGACATGTTTTAGCTTATATACGTTCGAAAGGATATCTTACGGCGCGGGTCGGCGATCCTGTTGTCGAGGGTCTTGGCGTCAAACGAACCGATTTCATCCCACTTATTACATTGCCTCTTCCGCTTATTTCGTCAAAAGACGACACGCTGAAAATTACGGTTCCGGTCACGGAAGGAAAGGTATTTCGCGTCGGCGAGCTTAAAGTCGAGGGGAACTCCATTTTTTCCGAGCAACAAGTTTTGGGTTATGTCGGACTCAAGAAGGGTGAGATTGTTAACGGTAAGCGGCTGCGCGACGCCGTTTACGAGGATATGAAGAAGGTTTACGGATCGCAAGGCTTCGTGCAATATACTGCGGATGTGGAACCTGAGTATAAGGACAATCCCACAAACCCAAATGAAGGAATTGCCGACATTACGATCCGAATCGATGAAGGTAAGCAATTTACATTACGCCGGCTTGAATTTACCGGCAACACCTTTACCCGTGACCGCGTGATGCGCCGCGAGTTTCTGATCAACGAGGGTGATATTTACAATCAGAATTACCTCGAGATTTCCGTCGCCCGCCTGAATCAAACGCAGTATTTCGACCCGATCGATAAAGATCAGGACGTTGAGATCCGGACCGATGAAGAGCAGGGCGATGTCGATCTGATCGTCAAGATCAAGGAAAAAGGCCGCCAGCAGATATCTTTCAACGGCGGTGTTTCGGGTATCGGCGGATCGTTCTTCGGCCTTGAGTATTCGACAAACAACCTTGCCGGCCGCGGCGAAATTCTTTCATTTTCGCTTGGTGCGGGAAACCGGCAGCAGAGCCTGCAGTTTACTTACCAGGAGCCGTATTTCCGGGACAGGCCGATCTCCGTCGGCTTCTCGCTGTTTGCCTCGCGGTATAAGTTCTTTGGCGAGGGAACTTTTCTTACTCAGAACACTGATGTTCTGAACGACCTTTTCAATCCGCTTGGGCAAATAACGACCGATTCCAGCAACCTGTTTACACAGAGCACTTATGGCGGCACTTTGTTTGCGACCGCTCCGCTGTCGGAACTGTTCTTCAAGAAACGAAGATTCACTCAGTTTTCAAGGGTCGGACTCACATATCAGCTTTCGGCGACTTCGATCACCGACCCGCCGGTCAATGCAACGGCTGACCCCGCTGCCCGTATTCCGGTCATTTACACTCAACCCAACATCCTTACCAGCCGAATCACGGGATCATTCGTTTACGACACACGGCAGCCCGCGGCAAATGGCATCGACACCTTGAGCGGGACACAGCTTACCGCGTCATTTGCGTTGGCGGGTTTGGGCGGCGATGTTCGGGCATATCAGCCGAATATCAGTTTCTCGCAGTACATCCCCGTCCGGCGTAAAAGGTCGAAAAATCCTGAGGTTTTTGCCTTCAGGATCCAGGCGGGCACGATCGGTGCATTCGCGCTGACGGACACTGTCAGGAACGCGAATTCAATCGCGTTCGTCGGCGGCGTACCGGCTTATGAGCGTTATTTTCTAGGCAGCGAGAACGATATACGCGGATATAACTCGCGTAGTATTGGCCCGATAGCCCCGTTCGACACTTACGTAACAAGCCGAAATGTCGTAGCCACAACAAATTCTTCAGGAACCGCGATTCCGGTGCCCGGCTTTCCGGCCGGCTCGCCGATCCCGGCGGAACTCGCATCTATTGGCTTGTTGACAGGCTCTGGNNTTCGATTCATTGGCGGCGATACACAAATTCTCGGGAATTTCGAATACCGCATTCCAATCTTCGGACCAGCGACGATGGCCGTGTTTGCGGACGTTGGCAGCGTGTTCAACCTGCGGAAAACAGGTGTGCAAACGATAAACACTGAATTCCTCCCCGATGACACATTTCTCGGGGCGGGTAGGCTGACGGCTTTGGGCTTGATCAATACGCCCGTTTTGGAAAGCAGCTTCGGCAGCATTTTGTACTATCATGGCCGCGTCCTGACGAAAACGGACTTTATCAACGAATTTTGCCGTGGAAACCGCTTTGGCTGCCCGTCAAGCCTTTCGCCGGAGGTGCAGCAAATTTTCCTGCGCGGCGAAGTCCAACAAAATTCGCTGCTTCGTGTCGATGACAGTGCGTTTGGCAAGCTAGGCGATTTTAAAGCCAGCGTCGGTCTCGAACTTCGCGTACAGGTGCCGGTCGTGAACGTTCCGTTTCGACTGATCTACTATTACAATCCAAACGCAAAACTCGGCTTTACGTCAGAGTTACCGGGCATTTTCCTTCCCGGC
>DLHV01000087.1 GCA_002483395.1 Chloracidobacterium sp. UBA7659
CGGCGGTGCGGCTTGCGGGTTATAACCAGGTCCCGGATTTCGGCGACGACACGGCCGGGACGCTTCATGAACCGGGCGAAGACGGGGCGTAGGACACGAAGCGCTCTACCACCCCGCCCGCGAAACGCGTCCACCCCTCCTGATCAAGGAGGGGAGCTAAGAGAACCACCCTCCGGTCAGCACCACCCCGGCCTCCTAAGACAGGAGGGGAGCTAATCGATTGTTAGTTCACCTCATGCAATGAGGCCCGAAAAATTCCGGTGAGGCGGGAGGCCTCGGCTTTGGCGAGCATCGCTACCTCCACGGCGTGCTGCCGCTTCAGATCGATCTCTTTACCGTCGTCGGTCAGCTTTATCAACCGGCCGGCCGCAAAATAAGCCTTCGATTCCTCTATCGCAGAGCCTGGGTTCGTTACCAAAACGAAGACCAATTCGCCCGCGGCGTTGAAATAAAACTCACCCTTCTCAGTTCTGGCGGAACGCCGATATTCGCCTGATATCTTCAACAAACGGTCGGGATAAGGGTTCTTTTCACGGTCGCCATAGGTGTAGTAAAAAGTAGATCTTGTTTGAAATATCCCGACCGCCGGATATGGGCTGAGGTGCTTATTAACTGTGAGTTCGACGACAAAGATCGACGAAAATGCGGTCTCTTTCTCCATCTCGGCGATCAGGCCGTTTGTTTCGTCGTATATCTTCCTGATCGCCTCGATCCGTTTATCGGAAGCCTGCGCCGATGCGTTTACGACAGGCGCGGCGATAACAAAGAGCATTCCCGCGAACACGAGAACGAGCCTAATCGTACATTTGAACTTTTCCATCGTTTTAGAGATTTTTCAAAACATAATCCGTCAGCATTCCGTACATATGGCGGACCTGCGGCGGGTTAGAAACGCCGTGCCGCTGTGTCGGGTACACCATCAGGTCGAACTGCTTGTTCGCCTTTTGCAGCTCAAAGACAAGCTGCATCGTGTTCTGCATATGCACGTTGTCGTCCATAACGCCGTGCACTAGTAAAAGGCGTCCGTGCAGATCCTTTGCTGCTTTTGATACCGATGTCACGTCAAATCCCGCCATGTTATTTTTCGGCTGGAGCATATAGCGTTCTGTATAGATCGAATCATAGAGCCGCCAGTCCGAAACAGTCCCGCCGGCGATGCCCATTTTGAAAGACTTGCTGTGCGTCAGCGCATAGCTTGTCATCATTCCGCCAAAGCTCCAGCCCCAGATGCCGATGCGGTCGCCATCGACATAGGGCAAAGATTTCAGATAATTTACGCCGTCCTCAAGATCACGTAGCTCGAGTACCATGAAATTTTTGTATGATGGCCAGACAGATTCGGCACCTTTGCCGCTTGCTGTGCGGTTGTCGCAGACCCAGATTATATAGCCTTTCTGGGCCATCATCTGGTGCCAAAGATAACGGCTGCCGCCCCAGCGGTCAACGACCGATTGCGAGTGCGGGCCGGAATATATGTAGCTCAAAACCGGATACTTTTTGTTCGGGTCGAAATCGGGCGGCTTGATCATCGCGGCTTCCATTTCAAAACCACCGTCGCGTGTTTTTACCTTTACGTACTCAACTTTGTTCAGCTTGTATTGCGCCAAAGTCGTAGCCGGGTTTTCGCTGATAACTTTTTCAAGCGTGCCGTCCGCTTTGAAGAGCCGGACCTGCGGCGGCGTGCCAAGATCACTCCAGGTTTCGACGTAGTGCGTATAGGTCGAATTGAACATCGCGGCGTGCGTCCCCGGCCCATGCGAAAGGCGTTCGACCTCGCCGCCGCCGAGGCGAACCCGATAGATATTTTCGGCGATGTGGCTGTCTTTTGTCGCCGAGAAATAGATCCAACCGCCGATCTCATCGATGCCGTAAACCGAGCGGACTTCCCACCGGCCATTTGTGATCTGGCGTATCAATTTGCCGCTCGTATCGTAATGATAAAGATGCTTCCAGCCGTTTCGCTCGGATTCCCAAAGCGCGCTGCCGTCCTTCAAAAACAGCGGATTGCTTTGGACCTCAACCCATGTGGGCGTTTCTTCCTTCAATACAAGCTCAACCTTGCCGTCAAGCTTTGCCGCGTTCAGATCGAGAAAAGTCTGCTCGCGATTCAATGCCTGGAAAATCACGTTACGGCTGTCCGGAGCCCACGCGACGCGGGCAATGAGCAGGTCGTCCGGCTTGTATTTCGAAAGATCGACGAATTTCGCAGCATCGCCAAAACGCAGAATATTTGCCGGAATACGCCCGCCGATCTTCGGAATGCGGCGTGGGTTTGGAATCATCGAGTTCTTGTTCACATCGGCAATGCCGAGTTTGACCAGCGGATTCGGATCGCCAGCCTGCGGATAATCAGTATTCTCGACAATCTGGTCGTTGACGATGTCGTTCGGTAAAACGAACTTCGGAACAGGCGATTCGTCCAGCCGCAAGAATGCGATGAAATTCGAATCGGGCGACCACCAATAGCCTCGCTTGATGCCGCGGCCGTAAAGCTCTTCTTCGTAAACCCAGTCGAGATAACCGTTGTAGATCTTCTCGGTTCCGTCGCGCGTAAGCTGTTTCTCCTTTGCCTTGGCGACATCGACGACAAACAAATTGTTGCCGCGAACAAAACTGACCCAGCGGCCGTCCGGACTGTAATCAGCTTCCAGCTCCACGTCGGCTGAATTCGTCAGCCGCTTCAGCGTCGCCGCCGAAGTGTCGTAATGCCAAAGGTCATTGGCGGTGCTGATGAGGATCGCTTTGTCGTTTTCGCTGAACTGCAGATCTGGCGAATTCGCCATCCGCTTNNCCTCTGCCGCCTGAATCCCCGCCAGCTCAAGCGCCGCGGCAAGCCGGTCGCTGTCAAAAAACGGCGTCACCCGCCCGCTGATCGCATCGACGCGGACGAGCTTTCCACCCTGTACCTGCTTAAACGAACGCCCGTCCTTTGCCCAAACCAGTTGGGCCGGGGTCCCCGAAAATCTGACGCGAACGTTCGGATCGGTGCCGAAGATCTCGTCGAGCGTGAGCAATTTATCTTGGGCTACAGACGCGGCCGAAAGAGCGAAAAACACAAATACGAACGAATAGATTTTTTTCATAGCACTTGAGTTCAAAAGAAAAAATAACGCTGAATGATATGCGAAATCTTCGGACTTAAGCAAGGAACAAATGGA
>DLHV01000101.1:0-2043 GCA_002483395.1 Chloracidobacterium sp. UBA7659
GCTGATGAACAAAGGCTTAGAGGTCATTGAGGCAAAATGGCTTTTCAGTTTCGAAGCCGAGCAGATCTCGGTGGTCGTTCATCCGCAATCGGTCGTCCATTCGATGATCGAAATGATCGACGGCTCCGTCATTGCGCAACTCGGCGTCACAGACATGCGGCACGCTATCCAGTACGCGTTGACCTATCCCGAACGCAGGGAAAACTGCACAGAGCCGCTCGACTTCAAAAAACTGAGCCAATTAACATTCGAAGAACCNNCCCGATCTCGAGCGGTTTCCGTGTTTGAATCTTGCCTACGATGCCTTAAAGATCGGCGGAACGATGCCGACGGCCCTAAACGCCGCAAACGAAATTGCTGTTCAGGCTTTTCTCGACGGCAAGATCGGTCTTGGCGAGATCGCGGTAATCAATCGATCGGTAATGAACGACCACAAATCGCAGGACGTTGCCAACCTCGAGACAATTCTCGAGACTGACAAATGGGCCAGGACACGCGCTATAATGAAACTAGGTAAGACCGCTTCGGCGATTTGATGGAGAAGTTTGCGGTAAACGCCACCGGTGGATTTTGGTTCTAATAATGTCCAGCAAACGTCAGTTTGTTGCCAGTTGAAACGTCAAACCAAGGTTTGACGGACAACTTTAAGTTATGCCAGATATTTTAATAGTTATTTTAGCCGTCATATTCGTTCTCGGAATTGCCATCAATATCCATGAGTTCGGCCACTTTATGGTTGCCAAGCTTTTCGGAATGCGGGTCGAGGCTTATTCGTTTTTTGGCCTCGGGCCGCGTGTTTGGGGATTCAAGTACGGCCACACTGATTACCGCATCAGCGCGATACCCCTTGGGGCATACGTAAAGCTTTATGGTGATGAGGCGACCGCTGCTCTCGAAGGCGGGCAGTCCGACGGCGAAAAGGTGCCAGATTCAGAGCTCTATGAGTTGCGTCCGCGTTGGCAGAAATTTCTCGTCATGCTCGGCGGGCCGTTCATGAATATAGTTTTGGCCTTGGCGATTCCGTTTGCGGCGGCAATGATTTACGGCATCCCGTCGATGCCTGCCCCGATCGTCGGTGTCGTCAATACGGGTGGCGCGGCTGAATCGGCCGGGATCAAGGTCGGCGACCGTATTGCTTCGTTCAACGGCATGGAAAACCCGACGTGGGAAAGGATTCGGGACGAAGCTATGATCTCGCCCGATAAACACCTTCCCTTAGTTGTTGACCGAGGTGGGCAAAGTTTGCCGTTGGTCGTAACGCCGAAAAAAAAGCTCGATGACGGCAACAATGTTGGTGAGATAGGCCTTTTGCCCGATGTCGGCGTCGAACCTGTTGAGACCGGCAGCGTCTTACCCGGTTCTCCCGCTGAGGCCGCCGGGTTGCTGGTCGGTGACCGTGTACTTGCTTTTAATGGACAAACTGTTCGCAATAGCAACGAATTCACCAATCAAATAAGAGAAAATAAGGACGCTCCGGCAAAGATCACTATCGAAAGAAATGGTGAGCGTAGGGAAATCACTACCCAGGCAAAACTTGAGTCCGAGGGCATTTATAAGATTGGAGCGTCTTTCGGCTCCGGCATCATCACCGCCCGCGTACCGGTAAGCTTGGGCGGTGCGGCCTCGTTTGCAGTCGATTCGAATCTTCGAATACTTCGCCTGACGGGCAAGGTTTTCGGCCAGCTTTTCGCCGGTGAACGCTCAGTCAAAGACGCCGGGCTTGCCGGCCCCGTCGGCATAGTCCAAATAATTTCCAAGGTCGTTAAGGAACTCGGATTTGCCGGACTTTTCGGAATTTTGGCCGTCATCAGTCTTAATCTCGGCGTATTTAACCTGCTGCCGATACCGCTGCTCGACGGCGGCCAGATAATGGTGCTCGGCATTGAAAAAGTGATGTCGTGGTTCGGCAAAACGCTGTCGATGGCGATCAAGGAAAAGATACAGCTTGCCGGGCTGGCGGTGATACTGCTGCTGATGGTATTCACGCTGTTTCTTGATATTTCGCGGTTCTTTTAGATTTCGTGTCAGTAGCCCGCACGTAAG
>DLHV01000101.1:2138-16050 GCA_002483395.1 Chloracidobacterium sp. UBA7659
GATGACCAAAACCGACACGACCGATGTCGACGCGACCATTCGTCAGGTCGAGGAAATGGTCGAGGCCGGCTGCGAGATTGTTAGGATTGCCGTGCCTGACGACGATGCGGCGGCTGCGATGATCGAGATCCGCAAGCGGACCGACGTGCCGCTTGTTGCCGACATCCACTTTCACTACAAACTCGCGTTAAAAGCTCTCGATGCAGGCATCGACAAACTCCGCATCAACCCCGGCAACATCGGCCACATCGACCGCGTCCGCGAGGTAGTCCGCGCCGCCGAGGCCCGCAAAGTGCCGATCCGCATCGGAGTAAACGGCGGTTCGCTCGAAAAAGACCTGCTCAAAAAATACGGCACCGCAACGCCCGAAGCGATGGTCGAAAGCGGAATGCGGCACATCCGCATTCTCGAAGACCTCGGATTTTCGGACATCATAATTTCTTTGAAAGCGTCGGATGTAAATCGAATGGTCGAGGCCTATCGACTAATGGCCGCAAAGGTCGATTACCCGCTTCACCTCGGCGTGACCGAAGCCGGAACGCCGTTCGGCGGCACGATCAAAGCCGCGATCGGCCTCGGCGTTCTGCTCCACGACGGCATCGGCGATACGATTCGCGTTTCCCTGGCAGCCGAGCCGCACGAGGAAGTCCGCGTCGCTTGGGAAATACTGAAATCGCTGGAATTACGGAATCGCGGTGTTACGGTTGTCGCCTGCCCGACATGCGGACGGCTCGATATAGATAATTTTGTCGAAATTGTGACGGAGGTCGAACGCCGCCTCGCCCACGTCGAGGAACCCTTGCACCTTTCGATCATGGGCTGTGCCGTAAACGGCCCGGGCGAGGCTCACGATTCACAGCTTGGCATCACCTTTGGCCGCAACGTTGGGATGATCTTCAAGGACGGCGTTCCGATGCGCCGCGTTTCGGGCGAAGATATTGTCGAGGAATTCGTTAAGGAAGTTGAGATCCTGAGAAAGGAAGGCTCTTCCGCAAAATCGCTTCTCGACGATAAACCGTTTGTGCAAATCAGTTAGCAATTTCTGTCAGAACCGGGAGCGGTAGCGACCGTATTCTTTCAGACAGCAAAAAGTTTGCCCGCGAATAACGCTAATTTACCTGACTGAACAGAAACAAATTCTTTTTTATTCGCGCAGATTCGCGTTATTCGCGGGCAAGTTCTTTATCACGGATACAGAAACGTAAACGGATAAAACGGCAGATTCCGCAGAACTCCAAACGTCAAAAGCAACACAAGAGTCCCGAACAGAAACCCCGGCGAAGCGGATAATTTCATCAACCCTTTTCCCCGGATTGCAAGAGACCCCAATGATAGAAACAGAAAGCCGAATAGCAAAACGAAGATTGGTATCAAAGCGTTGTAATCAAGGGCCGTAATTACATCGCCGTGGAACAGTGCATGAAATCCACGCGTCAACCCACAGCCCGGACAGGCGAAGCCGGTAAACGAATACAAAGGACAAACCGGAAAAAAGCCTGCCTTTGTCGGATCAAAGTACCAGACAGCTGCACTGCCCGCGAGAATCGCCCCAAGTCCGCCCATGGAAAGAACCCTTTCGAGCCGCGTTGTGTAATCAGAATTCTGAATAGGTTGCTGAACTTCAGTGAACATCTTCAAAGGCCTTAAATAACGGCTCGAGAGATTCGATCATAGCCATGAATTGCTTGTCGGTCGCAATATCCGTTTTTTCCCCAAAAGCGGCAAATCTTTGAACGTTGGCTCGAAATTCGGCTGATGAGCTTTCCGGAGCGGATGCCAGCAAATCGGAAAGGCCCCTTAAGTGAGCTTTAAGCGCGACTGCATTATACGGGTCACCGGTCTTAACGTAGCGGACTTTTTGTTTCAATAGCTCTACCACCGCAAGTGCAAGTTTATCTCCAACGTCAACCTGCCAGGTCTTCTCTGCATCCAGTTCGGGGCGAAGCAAGGTCATAAATTCCCGAGCCGCGTTCGCCCGCTCCGCCCAATCAGAGCTTGAAAGCTTTTCAAGCATAGGTTTGTAATTTTTAAGTTCCGGTGGTACGTCTGAGCTTAGGTCTTTGAGTATTTGTAGAAACTCTTTCTCGTCACCGATCAACCTTATTGTCTCTGAATCGGCTTCCTGCACAAAGGTAAACATAAAACCGAACACCCATATCTTGTCATGGTCCTCCGAAGGAATAACTCCAAGTACGCCTTCACCGGGAGGGGCGGCGGGAACAAAATTATAGGTAATAACTCCGCTCACCTTGACCGGATTTCCCATTAAGAGAGTCGGCGAAAATGTCGCTCTCCTGGCCGCTTCTGTCGCCGCCGCTCTCAATAACGGATGGCCCGAAACAGCGCTCGCACTAATCACATTACCTCCCTCATCAATCAAGACTTGGACACTAACTGCCCCACTTGCCTTTACCGCCACTGCGGCCGGAGGATAAATTGGCTTGGGCAAACTCGTCGCTTTGCCATTGAGCACCCCGCCGGATATCTGTTTTGGCGTGACGGGCGCTGGCGGTGGCGGGTCATTTTGACAGTAGACGGCTCCGGTTAGAGAAAAAAGGGCGATCAGAAACATGGTGATCCGTTTCATAATTTAATTCTCCTTTTGAGTTGATGATAACAGACTTTGACGTTCATTAGACACTTTTCTACGAGAAAAGTTCCCGGAAAATTCTCATGCGGCCATGTGCATAAACAGCGCATCGGTTGCGACCTTTCGGTTTATGTTTACAGCCAGGCTTTCGCGCAGGAGTTCAATTTCGTCGATCCAGCCGGCAAGTCGCCGAGTTTCCGCAACTCCAGCCAGGCGTCCCAGTTCCGTCGCAAGATCGATATTGATGATTTTTTCGTAATCGCCGCTAAGTGCAAGTGTCCAGACATCGCGGATCATAGTAAGCAGGATCTCAAGGTTGTCCTCGAAATTGTCCTTGTTCTTCGCATCGTTCAGTTTTTCAGCCGTCTGCAAAAGCGATACTCGGTCATTATTTTCAATGGCGTCCTGCAAAACACGCAGTAGGGTTTCCCGTCGCTCACGCAGTTTTTCAAGCTCGATGGACAAGGCCCGCCCGACGCTGCCAAAGGCGAGCCGTGCATTTAGCTTCGCATCCGCCGCCGGTTGCTTTCGTTCGCCGATCAAAAACTGTTCGATCTTTTCGGTTTCCACCGGTGCGAAACGCACAGTCTGACACCGGGAACGGATTGTCGGCAGCAGGCTGTCCGGGCGTGAGGTAATAAGGATAATATGCGAGGTCGACGCCGGTTCTTCGAGCGTTTTCAGCAGTGCATTCGCCGCGGCGTCGTTTATTTTGTCGGCTTCGTCTATCAGAAAAAAGCGGGCGTTGCCTTCATATGGCCGAAAATAGGCTTCCTTTTCAAGGTCACGGATGGCTTCGACAAGGATAAAGCGGTTGTAGGCTATGACCATGCCTACATCGGCGTGATTACTGAAAATGACCTTTTTGAGCGCTTCCCTGTCGTCGTCCCTGGGCAATTCGAAATGCCCAGAACGGGTACACGCGGGACACGTCCCACAGCCTTCATCGTTCGTCTTGTTGCGGCAAACAAACGCTTTAGCCAGCTCGAGCGCAAAGAGCCGTTTGCCGACGCCTTCGGTTCCGGCAAACAGGATCGCGTTCGGAACGCGACTAGTGGCCAGATGGCGCCGCAGAAAGACCTTTACAAGATCGTTTCCGATTAAGCTGCTGAACATAAAAAAACGCTATCCGCGAACTCTGCGTCATCCTTAGCGGTCTCAGCGATTAACAATATTTTATCGCGGAGATACCGAGGTTTTCGCGGAGACCGCTGAGAAGAGGCCGAGACTGAGACTGTGATTTGCAAAGCTGTGCCGGGTTCATTCTTTAGCGCCTTTACTACTCTCCAAATACTTCGTCGCGGTCTCGATAACTTTGGATTGGATCTCCTCTACCGAACCGTTGGCGTCGATGACACAAAAACGATTCGGTTCTTTTTCGGCGATCGCCAGATAAGCTGCTCTCACATTTGTATAGAAATCGGCCGTTTCGGCATCCATTCGATTTATTCGCTCGCCGGTTTCGCTGCGTGACCGCATCCGATGCAATGCATTCTCAACCGATATGTCGAAAAAGAGCGTCAGATCCGGCTTCAGCCCGCCGGTCGCCAGCTTTATGATCTGATCAACCGTTGCTTCGGGAAATCCGCGGCCCGCTCCCTGGTAGGCAAAGGTCGCGTCGGCATATCGATCCGAGATAACCACGCGGCCCTCGTCGAGGGCCGGTTTGATCAAAAATTCAACGTGCTGTGCCCGGTCGGCGGCAAAAAGGAGCAGTTCCGCCATTGGAGCGACCGTTTCCTCGGTTTCGAGAAATGCCTCCCGAAGCCTTCGTCCCAGAGGCGTTCCGCCAGGCTCGCACGTTGTTATGACGTTGACGCCGCGCTGGCGCAACTCGCCGGACAGCATTCGCAATTGCGTGGACTTGCCGCTGCCGTCAATCCCTTCAAAAGTGATAAATTTTCCGCGCAAGATTACTTAGTTTGACTCGGGCCTTCGTTCTTGAGAAATTGTGGAAATCGAGTGTTTAAAAATCAAAACATCCTGTCCGCCTACGTCGAGCATAACCGAGAATTTGTCGAAACTCTTGATCCTGCCGGAAAGCGTAGAACCTGGTATAAGGTGAACGACAACATTCACCTTTTCGCGCCGAGTCGAATTTAAAAAGGCATCCTGAATGTTCTGGGCAGTCTGTTTTTCCATAACATTTCTCGTCTATTATTCTATTTTTTCGGTGTTACGATTGGTGATTATAGCAGATTTGGCCGTTCAAACAAGTATTTTCTTTAGAAATGATCGAAAACCATACGACCATAAGTGTTAATTTCAAACCTTTTACACCGCTTGATCTATTTTCGTTACATATTGCCGCATTTCTTCAACTACTGCCGGGTCAGTGCCAAATCCTTTTAACCAAACGGCGTTCTCTTCACGCCGGAACCACGTCAATTGCCGTTTAGCATAATTCCGCACGTCCTGTTTCGACTGCTCCAAGGCGCTTTCAAGCGTTCGCTCGCCGCGNNGTGCGAGCCAAGAGTGTTTGTCGAATCGGCAATTCCCCGCTCGCGTAACCGCCGCACTTCGTCGACCAACCCTGCTTCAAAATGTATCTCCGTGCGTTGGTTTATTTTTTCATACAGCACATCGCGCGGCGGATTTAACACAAAAAGGAGGATCCGGTCCGCGAACTCCGGCGGCGGCAAGCGGTCCGGCTGTCGTTCGGAAAGCCGCTTTCCTGTCTGGAAAAAAACTTCCAGAGCACGAATAACCCGAACATTGTCGCGTNNGACGCGTGGAAAAAGGCGTTTGGCCGAGGCCGCATCCACCCTTTGCAGCATTTGGTGCAGGTGCTCAGGTCCGCGACCCACTTTGATCTTTTGCAACCGCTGCCGAAGCGAATCGTCCGTTTTCGGGCTGTCAAATAACGGCTGCCGCAGCGTCCTGAGATAAAATCCCGTCCCGCCGACAAGGATCGGCATCTTGCCGCGCGATTCGATCTCGGCTATTCGTTCCGATGCATCTTTCGCCCAGTCAGCCGCTGTATAGTTGACGTTCGGATCGACATAATCGATCAGGTGATGCGGAACGCCGCGTTTCTCTTCTTCGCTTGGCTTAGCGGTCGCGATGTGAATTTCCTTGTAAATCTGCACCGAATCGCAATTGACGATCTCGCCGCCGACGGTAAGCGCAAGCTCGACGCCAAGCGCCGTTTTGCCAGAAGCCGTCGGGCCGACAATCGCGTAAATGGGTTTCGTCAAATGAAGTGTTTTCACAGAGTGACAAGATTACCACAGACCAAAAAAGGTATTGCAAATTATGCAAATCCGGCATATTATCAGCGTACTAATACGTTATTGGTTCAGCTGAGTGGAGCTTATTGTGAATCATCATCCGTGGTTTATCCGATTGGCATTCGTAACAGTTGTTTCTGGGATGTCGGTTCTCACAGGTCTTGCTCAAGACAACACCGATCAATGGCTGCGTGTATTTACTGAGGAGGAATCAATTATCGATGTCAACCGTTCGAGCCTTGTCCTCGAACAAAACCAGGTAATTAGCGCCCAGTTCAAAACTAAACTCTTAAAGCCGGAACCAGTTCCCGGAAAGCCGGACATTAAATACCAAACCCGACTCGATTCCATCCAGTTCAGCATGAAAGATCGGCGCTATAGAATTTCAGAAAGTGACTTACTCGATGCATCAGGGAACGTTGTTTTCTCCTACTCGTCGAGGGACGCAAATAGCTGGAAGCCGCTGTCGGGCCGTACGGTAAATCGCCTATTCAATGCTGCCAGTCAATTGCGGCCATTCGGCATTTGGCGGGTGGTCTCTTACCGTTACGCCTCGGGCGATCCAGCTTCTGATAATGACCCGCCCGAGTTAACTTCACTTGTTGGTTAAAATATTTTGTTCAATTTGGACAGGGTGATGGCAGGAAAAGAAACCTGTTCCGCTCCGACGTTTGACTCCAAGACCATCACAAACGACGAGGTCGTTAAGCGTGTTGGGAGTTCGATCAAATCTTTGGGAATACCATCGGATAAGGTCGATGTCATCCTCCTGGCCTGCAAGGCCAAGGATAATTTTCCGGCTCAAACGATCGTGCTGAGACTGCCCGGAAACAAAGCCCTGATATTGTGGGAGGGTGTTTTCCTCGAATTGGAAAGGTCCAAAAATCTCTTCTTGCCATAAACTCTCAAAATGAGGCCTTTTTTGTAATTCTTGCGGTTCTTTCGTACCGCCGGCGAAACCATTCGCGCAGAGAAAATGATTTACGACAACGCTACAATTGTCCTCGGAACGGTCTNNGTCTGCCTGGCGAATGCGGTCTTGTATATTGTTGCCGAATGGCGTAAATGGCGAACGATCAGGTGGCTCTCCAAATTGGCGGCAAGCACCGCATTTGTGGTTTTAGTTGTCGCGAACGGTGCAGCGGGTTCAGCCTACGGCCTCTTTATCCTGCTCGCGCTCATTTTTAGCTGGGTGGGAGACATGCTGCTTCTTTCATTGCGAAGTGCTTTTCTACTTGCCGGAATTGCCGCTTTTTTCCTCGCACATGCTGCTTTTGGGGTCGCATTCGCTTTGCAGCCGCTCGGTACCATGTGGCTGGCCATTTCCCTGACCATTCTGAGTGCGGCGGCGTTGACATTTCTTCGCTGGCTATGGAAGCATCTTCAACCAGTCTACAAGATCGCGGTGCCGGTCTATTTGGCAGCCATCACGGTAATGACGTCGCTTGCGGTAGCCGCGAGCGCGTCATCGATGTCGCCGTTTTTGGCGATCGCAGCGATAACCTTTACCGCGTCGGATATCTCGGTGGCACGCAATCGATTTGTGGCACGGAGCGTTGTCAACAAGATATGGGGTGTGCCCTTGTATTACATTGCCCAACTTCTCTTCGCTATATCCGTGCTCTCACACGGGTAATTTTGATTCTGCAATGATACGATCCTGTTGCTTTTACTCNNTTATCTGTGTTCATCTGTGGCTAATTGTGGCTTTTCTCCGTCGCTGCGGTTCATTATTAATTTGCCAACCATCGGCCCAGAGCGATTAACAGTATCGCGCCAAGCACGATCAGAGAGCCAATGATCTGGTTTCGGGAAAATCTCATTTTGAGTCAAATAGTAACGACGGCTTTTGAATTGCAGCATATTCGCGGTGGTCGTCGCAGTCTAAGTTTATAAGGGATTTTGCCATGGTAATTCTCGGTGCAAATTTTTTTGACGGAGCAATTTTCTCTACTAGAAAGATATGCGGTAAAATTTGAACAATCAAGCATTGTTTTAACCTTTGGTCAAATCAAAGGTAATTTTGGCCGGTTCCCGGAAAATGGAATTAGGGATATTCGAGGAAAGGCGGCATGAGAATAGATATCGACAGTCTCAGCGAGGCGGAGCTAATCGACCTCAACAATCGCGTAGTTGAGCGATTGCGGTTCATGCGGCAAGCTCGTGCCCATGTGAGCATGCTCAAGTTTCGCATCGGCGAGCGTGTTTCCTTTGAGCCGGACGGAAACTCGCGAATATTTGGAGTCGTTACGAGATATAACAAAAAATCGGTCACGGTCGTCACAACTGACGGCCAGAGATGGAACGTCGGCCCCGGTCTTTTGCGGGCTGAACCTGATGCCGTCGAAACCCGTAGATCGCACGGCAACGTCGTAAATCTACCGCGAAAATAGGCGATTACCCCGCTCGCAAAAAGATGGACGCCGTTTGATTCCGTTGTTATGTCGCAGGATGAAATATGCGGTTGATCGATAACCTTCGGTGCAGCATCGAAGCAGAAAGATTTGAGAAATCAGTGATGGACAAAACCCTTCGGAGTACGCAGATATAGGATACGCGGCGACAAATAATAAGAGTATTCTCGGGTCAATGAACGATTTGGCGTACCATTACAAGTCATGGATTTTGGATGAAGGCGGCATTTATGGCTGCAATCTGCCAATTATAATAAGCCGACTCAACCGGATGCCGATGGGTACCATCACGTATGCATATCCGATTGAGTTACTAAGAGAGTCTTTTGAAATACCTCTGCGAACTCTGCGTCCGACTCTGCAACCTCCGCGTTGAAATGTCGCTGAACAATTTTTCAACGCTGAGGACGCTGAGTTTACGCGGGGTTCGCCGAGATCTGATAAAACCATCGAAAGCGGAATGAAACGGAAAAAAACCGGCATTAGAAGCATCCGCAACTTGGCCTGCCGATGTAACCCCCCTTTGTGAGAATCGCGACCTGGAACATTAATTCAATAAACTCCCGGCTTCAGCACGTTCTCGATTGGTGTGAAAAAAATCAGCCTGACGTGCTTTGCCTTCAGGAAACAAAGTGCGTCGATGAAAAGTTTCCTCATCAACGGCTCCGCTCCATCGGGTTTGAACACATCGCCTTTCATGGCGAGAAGGCTTACAACGGCGTCGCGATCATCTCCAAACATCCTTTAGGCGACCTGCAAAAGAATTTTCCCGGCGATGTTGAAGGCGCGCCGAAACGTCTGATCGCCGCGACCATAAACGACACCCGCATTGTTAATGCATACGTTCCGCACGGCACCGAAATCGGCTCGGACAAATTTACGTTCAAGCTCGACTGGCTCGCGCGCCTGAGAAAGTATTTTGACGAAAATTTCGATCTTGATGAATACGTCCTGCTTTGCGGCGACCTGAACGTCGCCCCGCACGAATTGGATGTCTGGAAGCCTTCCCTATGGAAGGACAAGTTGCATTTCACAAAACCTGAGCGCGACGCAATTCAAAATGTGAAGAAATGGGGATTCATAGACGTTTTTCGCCAGATAAATGACGACATAAGGGAATTTTCATGGTGGGATTACTTTCACCATTCTTTCGAAAAAGACCTCGGCCTACGCATCGACCACATCTGGGCTTCGCCGCCCCTCGCCGAAGCTTGTACCGATTGCTGGATAGACAAAGAGCCCCGCGCTCTCGAAAAACCGAGCGACCATGCACCCGTTGTGGCTGAGTTTCTCTAACGCAAATCTGCATGTTCTGGCGCTCACGGCGAGAATCGAATGTCCGCGAAACATGGAAGCGTTTTAAACACAACAAACAAAAATCTCAAGCCCTATTGCGTAATCCCTGTTCATTGCAATGTGTTCTCAGGGCGCCGCTCGCGCAGCTTGGTTCGGCGCTTCAATGTTTACCACTTCCGGTGGGTTAGTTACTTTCGGGTATAGGACTGAATACGTTAGACCTGCATGCCGGTGTCCATAACGAGTCGGGATATCCTGAGTCCAGTCGCTGGGTATCGTCAGCGAGAAGGCCAAAATGACTGCAAAAACTAAGGACCGCCAGCCGAGATCTCCAGACGGTCCAGATGTTTCGACACTCACTGCAGGCTTCGCCGTCACCTTCATCGGCTTTCTGAGCCAAAGAGGCACAAGAATAAGCACGATCCCCATAATTGAAGTAAGAATATTCAGCACCTGGCCGGTCGCGAGCCCAAGTAGATTTGTTGGATATTCCCGAAAAATGTCGATAAAGATCCTGAGAAACGAATACAAAAAGAGAAATACTCCAGTAACAACTCCGGCTGGCGGACGCCTGATGCTCGCATACCACAGAATGGGTATGATCAAAAGATTCTTGAGACCGTCATAGATCACAACCGGATGACGAGAGCCTTCCGCGTCGGGAAATTTGACCGCCCATGAGACATCCGTCACGCTGCCTAGTATCTGTCCGTCGATAAAGTTCCCTACCCGTCCGGCTCCAAGAATGAATGCACCGGGTATGGCTAGGGCATCAGTCATATCCAGAAAGGACTTGTCTTGTATCCGGCAGAAAAGCCAAACCGCCGCCAAACCGCCGAGAATCAGCCCGTGACTTGCCATTCCGCCGAGCCAGTAAGCCGGGACCAGATGAGGATTTTCACTATAAAACAGCCATTCGTAAGAAACTACTTCTACAAAGCGCCCGCCGAGAAGTACGCCGGCCGCGAGCAAAAGGCTCAGATCGTAAATAGCAGGCAAGGAAAGGTTCAGTGTGTCGCGTCTGCGTTTAAGGAACAAATGGGCGTTCAGGAATCCGAGCGAGTAACTCAGGCCGTACCACCAAAGATGAACGCCGAGGATCGTCCCAATTACGGGATCGATATTGTGAACAATAGGGCCGGTAATATACATAGAGCTACATCTCTTTAGGCGTTTTCTCTGTAGCAGGGCACTACGAAACCACACCGAAGCAACCAATGTCATTCTTTCAGCAAGTGGGCGAAAGATAATGTGCGTTGTGACAGTTTTATGTACTTTCACAATCAGTGACGGCGCAGATCCTCGCCCGAGGCGAGCCGCCCCCAACTCTTGTGGGTCGTGGCTGAGATCCGTCTTTGATTGCTAAAACAGGCGAAATCGATTATTTTTATCGGGCTTCCCAAGAACCTGAAATTCGACAAACTGAATAGGAGAAAATATGAGTAATGCAGCAACTGCGGTAAGCGAGACCGGAGCCATCACCGCCACCATTCAGCAATATATTGATGGCGGAATATCAGGCAGTGGTGCGGATATGAAACCAGCCTTCCACAAGGATGCGACCATATTCGGCTATATCGGCGAAGATCTCTTTGGCGGCCCGATCCAACTACTATTTGATTGGTATGACTCGAATGGCCCGGCCGCGGAACTACAGCATCGGATTGACAGCATTGATGTCGAAGGTTCGATAGCAACCGTCCGGTTGGAGCTTGATAACTGGACCGGCCACAAATTCACCGATATGTTCACGCTGCTCAAAACGGACGGCGAATGGAAGATCATCAGCAAGGTTTTTTATCTGCATCCGGAAAGTTAGCAAGATGATCCATCGTTTTCGTCGCATTCAAAGCGAGTTCGGGACAATGACGTTCGCTAAGACGATCTTGCTTCTTGTTGGGCTTGGCGGGATGGCCATCTTCGGGGCGGGTATTTTCACAAGCCCCTGGCCGGCTGCTGTTGCGATTGTTGGGCTTGCGCTCGGCTGGATGTTTAGCCGAATTATTGTCGACTCATTCGAAACCCTGGCTTGGGCAATTCCGGCAGGCTTGTTTATTTATGGCGTCGTTTTATTTGTTGGCGACCGCCTAATCGGACTGTCGGGTGAAATACAATTATTGATCATTACGATCACAACTGTAGTGATGTTTAACATACAATTTTGGTCGCTTTCCGATCCCTCAATCGTAAATACGGAAAATGATAATTAGGTACTGAGATGATTACAAAAAAACTTTGGAGACCACTGTTGATCACAGTCTTGGCTTCTACTTTTATTCAAGCGCAGCAAAAACCTTGCGCGACCACCTCAAAATTCGGGCCTGATGATCAGATAGGCAATGTCAACTACATCACGCCCGCAAAGACGCTTGCCGCCTCAAAGCTTGTCACAAAAGGCAAAGCTTATCGTCTCGGCATCGAGACGAACAAGGACACGCCCGCATACGGCACGCGCAAGTTCTCCATAACAGTGTTGCAGCCCGACCAGGCCGGGGGAGCCTCGCTCGGCCCCACGAAAACAACATATAACGACGACATCATTACCGGTTGGGTCGGCGTCGGTTNNATTGACGGATTCGGACACGCCGGCATCGACGGCCTCTACTTCAACTGCAACAAAGTGGCCGACTTTACCAAGCCCGACGGCCTTACGAAACTAGGCATCGAAAACGTCCCGGCGATTGCCACGCGCGGCGTACTGCTCGATATGGCCGGTTATTTCGGTACTGATATTGTGAAGGAAGGCACAGCGTTCAACCGAGCCGAGATCGAAGGCGCGATGAAACATCAGGGAATCACGTCAATAGAAAAAGGTGATGTTGTGCTTTTTTACACCGGTTGGCTTAAGCTGATCGGCAAGGACAACAAACGCTTTATCTCGGTCAACCCGGGACTCGGCCGTGAAGGGGCAAAGTATCTTGCCTCTCTCGGTGTAGCGATGATCGGCAGCGACACATCGAACTTTGAGGTGATCCCATTCGAAAAGGACGCCGGCGTCTATGAGGTCCACCAAATCCTGCTCGCGCTGGGCGGCATTCACATCCTTGAGAACATGAATACAGAGGAAATGGCTAAGGATCAGGCGTGGGAATTCCTGTTTACGCTTGGCCCGGCTCGTATCACCGGCGGCGTGCAGGCGATCATAAATCCGATTGCGATCAAGTAGCGCCTTCCCGGACTACATAAAAGAAGGAGTCCGCGCCTTGACAGCTGCAAAGTGCATCCAATATACTTGCATTATGCATTCGTTTTGGATGCGATTTGGACTGACATTTATCATTTATGGCAACTTTAACAATAAAAAACTTACCTGACGAAATTTACGCCGCTCTGTCACAAACTGCAAAACGCAATCGACGAAGTATCAATAGCGAGGCGATAGTCCAGTTGACGCAAAGCAATGGAGCGCCGCGTATTGACGCGAAAGAAACAATCGAACGATTGCGTAGGCACCGTGCGAAATATCCGAACTTGCGGCTTACTGAGGAAGATATCTATCTCGCCAAGAACGAAGGTCGGCCATGATCGTCGTCGACACCAACTTGATTGTCTATTCTTTAATCGAGAGCGAACATACGGCACTTGCTGAGAAAGTACTTGAAAAGGATTCGGAATGGTCGGCACCGGTACTGTGGCGTTCCGAATTGCGAAATGTCCTTCTTCTTTACATGAGAAGAGACGAACTCGATCTTGAAGGCGCGGTTGAAAAAATGAATGAGGCAGAGCGAATATTGGCCGACAGCGATTACCTTGTTGACTCACCTCGCGTGCTGGAGCTTGCACTTCGCTCTGGCTGCACGGCATACGACTGCGAATTTGTTTGCCTAGCCGAGAAGTTGATTGTTCCGCTCGTAACATCAGATAAAAAATTGCTTGCTGCGTTTCCGGACATTGCGGTCTCGATGGCGGATTTTGTTTCCTAAACAATGTTCATGATGTCGTCAAGCGGTTTTCGTGTGATGTCCGGAACATGCGTACCTTCCGCCGGATAGCCGACCGGAATGAGCACAAAGGGAATTTCGTTCTTTGGCCGGCCAAGAATTTCCTGTAGAAACTTCATAGGTGACGGCGTGTGCGTCAGCGTGGCGAGTCCCATGTTATGAAGCGCGGCGAGCAAGATGCCGACCGCGATGCCGACCGACTCCTGCGAGTAATATGTCGGCTCAGTCTCTCCGTTTTCGGTTATCGAATTTATGCGAAAAACAACGATCAAGTACGGCGCGATCTCGAGAAACGGCTTATNNGCTTATGTTCGTCGGTGCCGAGCGGCGCGAGCCGCCGCAGCCACTTTTCGCTCATGCGGCTGTGGTAACTCTCGTGCTCTTCTTTTTCGGCAGCCTCGCGAATTCGGCGCTTTACTTCTTTATCCTTAACAACAACAA
>DLHV01000051.1:0-121 GCA_002483395.1 Chloracidobacterium sp. UBA7659
CTCCGTGCCGTCGCGGGCTGTTTTATTCAAATCCCAATCTTCTCTGATCAGTCGAATTCGACGACATTTTTTCGGCCTGTTTGAAAGTTATCGACGATGGCGGCATGTCTACTTGTTTTCC
>DLHV01000051.1:165-8409 GCA_002483395.1 Chloracidobacterium sp. UBA7659
TTCGGTTACCATGTCGCGCGTGGGCTTTTCGAGTGTCAGGTAGACGCCGATGGCTGCGTTTTCGCGGTCGATGACGTGGCCGAGATCGCGGATGTGCGAAACGTTGACGTGCCCGCTTTTTACAGAAACGATCACACGCTTTGCTTTGTTGGAATTATCGTCAACAAAGACCATTGTTCCGTTGATTCCCTTGTCCGAGCCTTTCTTGCCCTCTTTGCTTCCCGTCGAACCGCCAAGCGGACGCGCTTTTATCAGCGATAACGCCCACCATTGGAATTGGTAACGGTCTTCGGAAGCAAGCTGCTTTGCGCCTTCGAGGTCTTCCGGCTCGCCGACGATGCGGTAAGTGGCAAAAGGTGCCGGGCGTTCGGCATCAGAGGCGGAAACACGACCAGTAGGGAGTGTGTTCCCCTCGCTCAATTCCGGGCCAACGAAAGAAACACCCTCGCTACCGCTCAGGTTTCCGCCTGTTTTCCCCGCGCCGCTCTGTCTGCCTGCTGGTTCCAAGCCGAACGCGTCTTTTAGCCGGTATTTCTGCAAAGCAATCGAAAGATGCGTGATGTCGATGCCGATCCATTGACGGTTGAGCTTTTGCGCCGCGGCAATGGTCGTTCCGCATTCACTATCTTGTTTAAGTGCGGGCCGCCGCGATCTGTTCAAAAGTCAAATCCTTAGCAACCACCGTCGGTTGATCGCCTCGGTAGTTTCATGGCGGTTCAGTAAGGCGGAGTTCGGATTGAACATGTCCCTTTCGTAACGCGACACCGTTGGAAGAATTCTCATTAACGTCCTCGTTCCCCCAAGTTGACCATCCGATTCGTGGGAAACGTGCGGCCTAAAGCAGACGATATCGTCCGTTTCCAAGAAATGCGATAAAACCTAGGTCGCGAAGCACCTGCAACTGTTGTCTAATCTTCGGTCTGATGTTCTTGTTTGCAGGGTAAATGGATGCGAGTTCGTTTTCGCCTTTATAAGCAGTTGTCAAATCGAATTCTCGAGTGCCGATCTTGTGCACAATTCGAAGGACATCAAGTGTCCAACCACGAGTCTTCACGTCGAGACGAGCAATTGGCCGAATCCGGTCGTAGTCCGCCCTGACGGATTCAGCTGCAACAGCATTACCATCAGAAACTAACCTTATTTTCCCTTCGTCGGCAATTTTGCTCAAAATAATGTTGCATCCAATCCAACCAGCGCGTCGAGCGTTAGGCCCTAGGGGCGGACGTCGTTCCACGGCTGAGATCGAGAAAAAGAAGGACGGTACAACTAAGAGATTCTTTACTGCCCAATCATCGGTATATTGCATCAGCAAAAGATTCGGAACGCTATCGCTATGTAACGCTCGAACCATCGCTTCATAGCCGGCGTCAGGAACGCGTCGCTCGTCCCATCGTTTGCTCGCTTTAAGCTGATATGCAGCCGAACAAATTCCGCAATAAAAATCAATTGCTGCGGAATTGTTTGGCGTAGGGATCACACGCTCACTTTTGCACGAAATGCAATATAGCGATTCAGTTGCCCAACCCTCCGTAATTCTACGAGCAACTTGGCTGTTACTCTTATAACCCTCGGCCACGGTTGGATTCATTTGCAAGGTGAACATTTCAGGTGATCGGCTCAGTGTTCGATTTTCGAATTCAGGAATAAAGCAGAAGTTTCGCCAGGCATCGAATCGATCGGATCAGTTGGGAATGATAGTTCTGACGAAACGGACGGGCCATCGTTTATATCATCCCAATCTATTAGCGCAACCCGAATGCTCTCATCGTTGGTATAAACAGACTGAAGTACCCCACCTTGAATTTCAATAACTAAGTCGGTCATCATATTCGCCTCCAAGTTTTGGATTATGAGACAGCGAGCGGTTCGAAATGTTCCATTCAATCTCCAATGCGACGCGATTCTTAAAGCAGTCTATCGAGTGCGTAGGTGACTCTATATCAACATTGTCAAGAGATATTTTCGTGTCAAACTTTTTCTCAGCCCAACCACGTTCATAGAACTTTTTATCAATCCATCCCGCGATATTCTTCGACTTTCGGCCGCCCGGCTCCACGACGGCACTTTTGTTCAACCGGAATTCCATAAGAATTTCGCAAATATCTCGAAACTCTTCTGGAAAGTCGTTCTCTAAAATCGCCGTTGCATGGCGCCATTCGTAAACCTCATACGAGTCCCGGATAAATTGAGGCAAAGATTCAATTGGCATGCACTTTGATTACGCAGAATGAAATAGCGTTGACCAAGTTATACCGTTTTTAATCGACCGTAGCAAACCAGTCAAACGCCGTTATCTGCGAATCGGCCTCGGCACCGGATTCGTCCTTGAAAAGCACGTTGTAATTGCGGTTCGAATTAAAGGGCGGATCAAGATACACCAAATCAACGCTCTCGTCCTTGATGTAGTCGCGGAGAATCTTAAGATTGTCGCCGTAGTAAAGAGTGTTCATGGAAGAAGTTTTCCACAAACATTGCACCGACCGCATTTTCAGGCAACATTGCAGCAAATTTGACCTTTTCACCGTTGCGCAAAACCTCGTTTGGTTTTAAGATAATCTCGTTCACTAAATTCCAGTTCCCCAAAAATTAATTACATGAGGCGCTCTTGGTTGTTATTTACGGTTGTGTTTATCGCTCTTGGTTTCGAAAGCCTGTATGGACAGGCGCCCGTTTGCCATTCGCTCACGTCGGGCAATTTAACGTATGCGCAGGATTTCAACACCCTGGCGATCACCGGAACAAGCTCAATTGTTCCGGGAGGTTTCGGCTTTGTCGAAGCGGGAACGAATATGAACACTACTTACGGCGCGAACAACGGGGGCTCGTCGACCGGGAACACATACAGTTATGGCACAGATGGCAGTACGGAACGAGCATTCGGCGGCCTGCAGAGCAGCAGTTTGATCCCGACGGTCGGCGGATGTTTTACAAACTCGACGGGAAGTACGATATCCGCATTCCAAATCACTTATGACGGCGAACAGTGGCGGCTTGGAGCTTTAGCGCGGCTAGATAAGCTGGATTTTCAGTACAGCACGGATGCAACATCTTTGGCGACTGGCACCTGGATCGATGTGGATGCGCTAGATTTTATTGCGCCCAATACGACTACGGCTGGCGGAATTTTGGACGGAAATGCATCGGGAAATAGAATGGCGGGAATAAATGCGACGATCTCGTCGCTGACCATTGCCAATGGAGCCACGTTTTATATTCGCTATAACAGCTTCGACGCAGTAAATTCCGACGACGGGCTAGCCGTTGATAATTTTTCTCTTACGGCAACTCTGGCCGACACGACACCACCGGACACTTCCTTTCTGACGACCGAACCGAATCCGACGAACGATGCGACAGGCGATTTCACATTTTCATCGACGGAGCCGGGAACCTTTGAATGTTCGGTCGATGGCGGGGCTTTCGCCGCGTGCACGACGCCTTTTGCCACCGCTTCGCTCGCGGATGGCGCCCACACACTTGCGGTGAGGGCTATCGACGCCACGACCAACGTTGACCCGACGCCCGCTTCGTATATGTGGACGGTGGACACGGCCGCGCCGGCGATTACATATACACCGCTGCCGAATACAACTTCAACAGCGAACCCGACTTTGAGTGCGGCGGGGACGGATGCTGTCGGAGTGACCGGAGCGACCATCTTCTGGAGTGTCAACGGCGGAACATTTGGTTCGAATCCGTGTGCTCTGTCGGGCGGAACGGCCCAGAACGGAACGTGGGATTGCACGATTACGGGAACTCTGACCAATCCTTCGACAATTGCGTACTATGTCACAGCCCAGGATGGAGCGGCTACTATGGTTTCTAATCCGGCGGCAGGTATGGCGGCCCCAAACCTGTACACGATTGGAGCGGCTTCGGTTCCGACAGGGACTTACACAAATCTGAGTGCGTCGAATGGAGCAACTCTGGGTGGCAACGTCCGTGTGACAAATGTTCTGACACTGGGCGGAATTGTCAACACCGGAGCGAACACCTTAACGCTCGGTTGTGCTGCGGCCGTCGCGAACGCGGGAACGGCCAATTACGTCGTCGGCAATCTCGCTAAAGATTACTGCACAACCGGTGCGTTTACATATCCGGTTGGCACATCGGCAGGTGGCATGAACCCCGGCGATCCGCAGCCTTTTGGCGCAGCGACCGAGTACACGCCGGTCGCGGTCAATGTAACGGCGCTTGGCGTCGTTCCGTCGACGCTGTCGGTCGAGGCGTTCGACAACACTCTGTCTGGATTCTCCCCTGCGACCAGCCTCTCGCGTAACTGGCGCTTGAATGAAACCGGCGATTTAACGGCTGATCTGCTGTTTACTTATCTTGATCCGGGTGATGTCAACGGCAACGAGGCCGATTATCGCGTCTATAGCCGAGACGAGAGCGGCATAACAACAAATCACTGTCCGGGAGCACCGTGCGTCGATACATTGAATAACACCGCAGGCCCGGTGACAGGCGTTACGACATTCTCACGCTGGACTGCTGGACAACTTCAGGCCCCAACGGCCGCCGATGTTTCGCTCAGCGGACGCATCACCGACACAAACGGCCGGGGAATTCGTAACACCCGCGTCGTCATCTCGGGCGGCAACCTGGACGAGCCTCGAATCGCGCTGACCGGATCGTTCGGCTATTTTGTCTTCGACGGCCTTCGGGTCGGCGAGACATATGTCGTCAGCGTCAGCGGAAAGCGTTATACCTTTGTTAATGCGACACGCGTTGTCACGCTGAACGATGAAATTGCGGACGTAGATTTCACCGCCCAGCCGCGCTGAACGGCGCGTGGGGGGAGTAAAGCCGGACAGACAATCTAATAAGAGTAAGAAGCAACTTTGACAAGCCATTGGGTAACTCCCGACGGCTTTTTTCGTATAAGTTGAATATGCCAGGTTTGAATGCGCGGTAGAAAATTTTCGCGGTTTGCTGTGTTTGAACGCGTAGTTTCCCGCGAATTCATTTAATAACGCCCAATAAACAAGGGTATTTCGCAGCGGCACGGTCTTTGCGATCTGGTCATCGGACGAAAGGCCGGAATAAATGAATTGAAAGCATGCCGGTATTTTTTTGNNGTGTCATTCTCCGCACCTGAAATAACCGGCCGTTAAGATACGTCTCAATAAAAAAACTTGGAGCTGCAAATTATGTTTAAATCATCCCTCTTGTTACTTTTCCTCTCGGCAATCATTTTTGTCTCGGGCGTCAGTGCTCAGACGGTAACGATTAGAGGACGCGTCGAAGATCCGGCAAAAGCCGCGGTCGCCGGTGCAACGGTTACCCTTCGGGATAAGAAAACCGGTGCTGAAAGTGTCGTCTCTACCGGCGACGATGGCCGGTTTTCGTTTGCCGCAAGCGGCGACGCTGGGCAATACGAGGTGATTATATCGTCAAACGGCTTTGGCAGAACGATTCGACAACTGAGTTCGACAGACGCCGACGTGGTGCTTACGCTTAACCCGGCCGGGATCACCGAGCAGGTAACTGTCACGGCGACCCGCACCGAAATATCGACGGCCGACACCGCCGTGCCGGTCAGCGTCCTCGACAGGGAAGAGATCGAGAAGCGAAATGTGAACACCATCGGTGATATTTTCCGCGGTCTGCCAGGAACTTCAACAACGAACGAAGGAGCGTTCCAGGTCCGCCCGCGTATTCGCGGACTGGAAAGCAACCGTGTCCTGATCCTGGTTGACGGCGAGCGTTTGAACAACAGCCGTACATCCGCACAATCCGGGATCGAGCCGGGGCTGGTCGAGACTTCTCAGATTCAAACCGTCGAGGTCGTTCGCGGGAGTGGTTCGGTGCTTTATGGAACCGATGCACTCGCCGGCACCATCAACATCATCACCCGCGATACGCCGGCACGCCGTGACAACGGATTGCGATTCGGCGGAGTATTGAACACATTTTTCAGCTCGAATGAAACAGGACGCCGGGTAAATGCGGAAGTTAACGGATCGAACAACTTTTTCGCCTTTCGCGTGGCACAGTCGCTTGACCGGTTCAACAACTATTTCACCGGTAAGCCCGGTGCCGTCGATCTGTCTCGACTGAGGGCCGATGATCTTCAGATCACGGGCGAGGGCGAGGTGCTCAATTCACAGTCACACGGCGGCAACAGCCAGGCGACGCTCCGGTTCTTTATTAACGACACCAACACGGTCAAGTTAAACTACGAACGCCGTCGAAGCAATAACATTGGTTCGTCCGGCCTTGCCGGTGCCAACACCGGTATCACAGGGCTGACCGGCGTATTTAACGGATTTTTCCCGTTCAGTAACCGGGATCGATTTAACGTTCGTTATGATGTTGCGGCTTTGACCGACAACCTGCAGCGGATCACTGCAAAGGCCTTTTACCAGACGCAGTACCGCAACTTTACGAACATCTTGACAGTACCAAGCGTGCCGCCATTTTTCCCAGGCTTATACCAGTTCAGCGAGACGATTACGGATACGAAGACGAGCGGTTTCGATCTGCAGAGCGATTGGCTATTTGGACGGCACAATATCGTTGCCGGTGGCAGTTATTTTAGGGACGACAACACGGACCGCCGTTTGATAGTTTCGTCCACCACCTCGTTTTCGCCGAACCGTACAGTTCGCAATACACGCAGTGTTCCCGATGCAAGCCTTTCGAACGCGGCTTTCTTTGTGCAGGACGACTACCGCGTAAACAACNNTTGACCGGAGGCTTCCGATTCGACCGCTTCAAGACAGCTTCCGAACCAACCACCAACTTTGCGATCGATCCGCGTCTTACCACCCAGCAGATAGAGCAGCTCGGCCTGACAGGTTTGGCAGAAGGGCTGGCGATTACTAACTCAGCCTACACCGGTGATATCGGGGCGGTCTTTACGTTGACGCAAAACGTCAATCTCTCCGCACGAATCGGACGATCTTTCCGAACACCGAACATTTCCGAGCGTTTCTTCACAGATGCCGGCTCCGCCGAAGGTTTTCTCGTAGGGAATCCCTCGCTCGTTCCTGAGACAGGGATCAACTTTGACGCGAGTGCGAAGTTCCATACTTCGCGATTCACAGGCTCGGTGACCTATTTCAATAATTACTTCAAGAACTTCCTTGCGACTCAGTTTACCGGCATCCGAATCCCGCAAGGTCCGGGAAGATTTCTGGACGTCTACCAGACCCGAAACGTCCGAACCGCGAGGATTCAAGGTTTCGAGGCCGACATCGAGGCACCGTTCAAGATCAGCCTCGGTTACCTGACACCGTACGGCAACTTCAGCTACCTGCGCGGCGATGATGTCGATTTTGCACAGCCGCTTGATTTCATCAGCCCTTTCCGTACCAATGTCGGATTCCGCTGGCAGAACTTCGGCAAGAGTTATTACTTCGACTATAACGCCCGCATTGTCGGCAAACAGAACCGCCTGTCCGTGGGGTATCTGATACCCGTCAACGACGGTCCGGAACCCGGATATGTAACACATAGCGTCTCCGGCGGCTATTACTTTCGCAAAGAGCACTTCAACTTCAGCATTAACGCAGGTGTTTCGAATCTGTTCAATCGCTTCTACAGCGAACAGTTTACATACGCACCGGCCCGCGGACGTTCGTTTACGATAGGCACGACCTGGGAGATAAAATAACGCAGGGTACAAATCAGTAGTGGAGAGAGGCGGGTGACATTGGCCCGCTTCTTTTGTTTTGGAAAGAAATGAAAAAAAAAGCTCCGCGGACTAGACGGAGCTGAGAGGATCGAAGATGAGTGAAACGGCAGCGGGCGAGATGGTCGTCCGCTGTTATTATCTGGTTATTTATTCCATAACATTACCCATCTGCTTATGTGTAGCCCCAAGCTACGCTTCCATTCCACTGCAAGCCCCGTGCCGCAAAGTGCCGCCTTTAGACTAAGTCTTTATTCTACAATGGGAAAGATCCGATAATCTAAAGCGATAGATTATATTTACAAACACGATTTTGTACGTCCGTAGTGCATATTGCGGCACTACATCGTACCAAAAAGAGACGCGACGGGAGGTCGTCCGGTCGTGTCGTGCACTTCCGATTGGCTTGGCAGTTATTTGTTTTTTACACCTGTGAAAGGCATGGTTCCGAGGCCGGCAATAGTCAGCGTGCCGCTTATCTTCTCGCCCTCTATCTTTCCCTCAAGCTGGATCTCCATAGGTTGACCCTGTATTTCGGCTTTAACAGTCGCTTTTACTGTCATACCGCTGACCTTGCCATTTTCGACCGTTCCGCCGCCGTGATC
>DLHV01000051.1:8425-17678 GCA_002483395.1 Chloracidobacterium sp. UBA7659
CACTTCTCCCGGACCGTCGACTGTCAGGCTCCATTTGCCGGAGATGTCTGTCCCAGGTGCGGCGACCATATTCGCGGGCATGGCCAACTTGACGGTTTTCGGATCGACGGTTATCTCGCCCAAACGCTGGGCAACTGCCGGTGTCATCGTCTCCTGAAAACGTCCGCCGAGGTGCCTGGCCAGAAACTTCTCGGATGTGGCGATCATCGCCATGTTGTTGACCGGGCGTGCAAAGCCNNCCGTCGGGTGCGACAAGATATTCGACCGGATAATTCCGGTCACGCAGAGCGATTACGATCTGGTCGGCTTCGCGTTTGTTTACACGCGGATCGTTTGCACCTTGCACAACAAGCAGCGGCGTTTTTATCTTGTCCGCCGAATACAACGGCGACTGACGTTTCATTTGAGCCAGACCTTCCGGCGTATTCGGATCGCCCATTCGTTTGTAAAATACCGTGCGGATTGCTTCCCAGTACGGCGGGATCGCTTCGAGCAACGTTTGTAGATTTGACGGAGCAACGATCGCAACAGACGCGGCATATTCGTCCGGTGTGAACGTGACGCCCGCCAGGGCCGCGTAACCGCCATAGCTTCCGCCCATGATCGCCACGCGCTTCGGATCGGCGATGCCCTTTTCGACAAGATATTTCTTGCCCCAGGTTATGTCGTCCTGCATTTTCTGGCCCCATTCGTTGTTGCCCGCATTCAGAAACTTTTTGCCGTATCCGGTCGAGGCACGGAAATTAGGCTGCAAAACGGCATAACCTCGGTTTGAAAGAAACTGTGCGTACGGGTGATAGCCCCAGCCATCGCGTCCCCACGGGCCGCCGTGGATGAACAGAACGGTCGGCAGATTTTTGCCGTTCGACCCTTTTGGGATAGTCAAATAAGCCGGAATCTCAAGTCCGTCCGATGATTTATACCGAACAGCCTTCATTGGCGAAAGAGCGGTCCGATCAAGCTTTTCACGAACTTGATACAGCGTTTTCAGGTTTTTGGATTTGCGGTCGAACAGCCAGACCGTGCCCGGGTCAACGTCGCTCGACGTTACGACGATAAATTTGGATTCATCTTTGGTTGCCGACTGAAAGGCCACATCCCTGTCGCCAAGCTGCTTCTTGATGTGGTTATAGTCCTTCTCGAAGTTTTTGTCTTTCCAGTAGATACGTACGCGGTCGTCCTGGTATGTCGTTGCGATCACCTCGTCGCTCACATCCGAAAAATTCACATTGCCGAAATCGACCTTGCCGAGTGGATCGCTTTCAACCTTTGTCACGGCACCGGTTTCGGCGTCCATCAAAACGAGTTCGATCAGATCGAGATTGTCCTTGTTCGTCACCATATAGACGCGTTTGTTGTCTTTGTGAAAACGCACGGGGCCGCACGTTTCAAAAATGTTGCAGCTGTAGATCTTCGTCGCTTTGCCGTCGGCTCCGATCTTCAAAATTTCGGTGTCGCCAGTTTGAGCCGCACGGGTCGCAAGCCGGAGCTTGTCCGCGTTATCAAAGACCATCCCTTGATAGCGGTCTTTGTTTTCATTAATTAAGGTGCGTTCGCCGGTCGAGATCTTGACTTTGTAGAGGTCGTGCCAAGCCTTGTCGCGGTCGTTGATGCCGACATAGATCGCGTCGGGATCGGAATCGGGCACGGCCTGGATAATCGCACGGACGCCTTTCGCCTCAGTGATGTTTCGAGCCGCCGGAACATCCGAACCGGCAGCAGGCTTGTCGGCCGGGTTGACCGCATAGACGTTGAAATTCTCGTCGCCGCCCTTGTCCTGAACAAACAAAATGAATTTTCCGTCACGCGACCAAAAGTAGCTTCGGACGGGGCGTGCGGTGTCCGCCGTCATCGGACGGGCCGCGTCAAACGGCTCATCGACGCCCTTTACCCAGACATTCATCGTGTCCTTGTAAGGCTTGATAAACGAGATATATTTCCCGTCAGGCGAGATCTGGGCACCTGCGTACTCAGGGTTGCCGAAGATAAGCTCACGGTCGATCAGGGCCGGCTGTTGGGCAAAGACCGATCCGGAAAGGACAAACAACGATAGAAGAATGCTCAAAAAAATAGACTTGTTTTTCATATGGTTGGTGTGTTGCTTCGGGTTAGTACGTTTTCCGAAAAATTATGTTCAGATAAAATCTTGCCAGGTTTGAGTGTTCCACCTTCGCTTGCGAAACTTGCTTTCGTGCCAAAAGCCCTTGACGATGTCGATCTCCGGCGTCTCGGCTTTAGGTATGAGTACGGTGACGACATCGTAACGATGTTCCATGTCCTTCAATCCGAATATCCGTCGATAAACCCTTGCAGTCCTCGTGATCTGCCTCTGTTTGCGAAGACCTACATTCGTCAGCAGTGGTGTAAATTCCGCCGAACGCCTCGTCTTTACCTCTATGAAACAAAGCACGTTGCCGTCGAGAGCGATCAGGTCGATCTCGCCCGATACCTGCACGCCCCTAGAGTTTCTGCCGACAGGCACCTTGAAATTCGCAGCCACAATCCGGTATCCGTGCCGCACCAGGTACTCAGCGGCCATCTGCTCACCCAAATCCCCAAGCCGCCTTGAGCTTTGCATGCGAACTTGTTTATTCTGACCTGTAACCGAAATTATTTCCGACATCTTTTAAGGGATTATTATGAACCTGAATTGTATCAAAAGGCTATTGGCTATAATAACGTTCCTGTTCAGTGCTGTGCCGATCGCATCAAGTCAGGTGGCCGAACCAGCGAAACCCGCGGTAACGACTCCTCTGCCAGCCGTCGTAACGTTCGAAAAGTCTGTTGTTACGAGTGTCGATCCGGCTTCGCTGCCAAAGCCGTTTGCCACGGAAAGTGCACGCCGAAGTTCGAAACGTATCCCGCAGCCTGCTGATGCAAAGCTTTATGTTCCAAAAGGCTTCAAGGTCAACGTCTTTGCCGAGGGAGATTTCCGCGAACCGCGTTGGATGGCACTAGCACCGAACGGCGACGTGTTCCTGGCTGATTCGCGTGCAAATTCGGTGATCGTCCTGCGAGACAAGAACAAGGACGGTGTCGCCGAGGAGCGTTTCGTTTTTTCGGACAAACTTTCACAACCGTTCGGTATGGCTTTTTACAAGGACTGGTTTTATGTTGCGAACACCGATTCCATCGTGCGGTTCAAGTACAAAAGCGGCCAGATAAAAGCCGAAGGCCCGCCCGAAAAACTCGTCGAGCTGACACCCGGCGGCTACAATCAGCATTGGACGCGTAACATCTTGTTCTCGCCGGACGGCACAAAGATGTTCGTTTCAATCGGTTCGGCAACAAACGTTAATGTCGAATCCGACCCGAAACGTGCGGCCATTTCTGTTTACGATCCGGACGGCAAAAACCACCGCATTTACGCTTCCGGATTACGAAATCCTATCGGCCTTGCATGGAACCCAAAAACCGGACAGCTCTGGACAGCGGTCAACGAACGTGACGGGCTTGGCGACGACCTCGTGCCTGATTATGTGACATCGGTCAAAGAAGGCGGCTTTTACGGCTGGCCATATTCGTACATTGGACAAAACGAAGAGCCTCGGCGAAAAGGCGAGAATCCGGAATTGGTAAGGAAAGCCATCGTGCCCGACGTGCTTCTGACCTCGCATTCGGCAGCCCTCGGAATCCAGTTCTATACTGGCAAAATGTTTCCAAAGGAATATCACGGCGACGCATTCGTTGCGTTTCACGGATCATGGAACCGCCAGAAGCTGACCGGATACAAGATCGTCCGCATCCGTTTCAAGGACGGAAAACTCGTCGGCAACTCTTACGAAGATTTTGTTTCCGGCTGGCTCCCAACCGAAGATAGCAACGAAGTCTGGGGCCGTCCCGTAGGTTTATTAGTTGCCGCTGATGGTTCTCTCTTAATCACCGACGATGGAGCCGACAAGGTGTGGCGGGTAAGCTACGGTAAGTAGTCCCAACCAACGGCGACTTTGGATTGATGCGGCACTATTTTAGCCTTCTTTACTCTATCCGCTTGAGCTTGTATGTAGTCGGATTTGCGGAAGGCCCGGTGTTCGAACTATCCGAGACCAGCGTCATCATATTGCTGTCGATCTTTACCGACTGTGTGGTATAGACACCCGGCTGCATGTAACCAGGGCTTTTGGCAACCATCGGGTGGACGGTAAGCTTTCCTGCCTTTAGCTCATATGTGCCGGCGTTCGCGATAAAGGAATCGACAAACACACTACGCAGCTCTTCAGCCGTCATTTTACTGGAGTCAGCGGTCGCAGAACGTGGTGAATCACTTGAAACGTAAATTATACTGTAGTGTTTCTTCGTGAACAGATACATGCTCGGCTGAGACATCTTTTGGGTCGAACCGTTCGGGCCTGTCGTCGTAATCTCCGTCAGGGCCCACACGCCCTCGACCTTCTGTCCGAAAGCTGCGGCACTTAGAACCAACGCGATTAAAAGAGCCATTATGCTCGTTCTCATAGTGATTTCCTCCTAAAGTGAACTGGTTTGGAAACGTGGAAGCGGTTATTTTTACTTGGATTCAGGCGATTTATAGTCCATTTTAGGTCGCTTGTCAACGCGTCTTCNNAACATCTCAACAAAATACGTCCGTTAGCTTCAGCTAACGCCAAACTAGCCTTATGGTCGTCATGTGCAGGGCACTTTGCGACATAGCCCTGCCCACCCTTCCGTACCCCGGAAAGGCTCGGGAGTAAATTCCCTAAATTCATATTGTGTTTTCTCCTAAATCATAATCTTTCCAACCAACGATCATCTTAAAAATCTAAAACGAACGTTACACCTAATAGAACACGAGGCATAGCACCGGGTAAACGGCATTTCGTTCAATTTGGAAGAAAGGAATGATACGAACGATAGGAATGATTTGGATGATNNACTTGAGACTTGAGACTTGAGTCGGAGTTTTCTGCTCCCGTCTCCCGTCTCTTGTCTCTCGTCTTCTTCCGGCGTAACAGTTACAGGTGTTACTACCTGTTACACTCGCTTAGCACGCTAATGAACTGTAACACCCTGTAACAGGTGTAACTGTTACATTTGCCCCTTCAAGCGTCAACCAGCTTCGTCCAGAACTACAAGCGAAGCAGTTTTCCTTATTTCGCCTTACGACGAGAGTTTTGATTAAGTAGAGGTCTACACTTTATAGGAATGCTCCTCATCGAGGATTTCCGAGACCGTGACCGGGATAATTTCTAGGCCTTCCTCCCGCAATGCTCGACTTATCTCCCTTATAGCATCGCTAGTGAAATCGAAAGAAATAAAAAAGCCCTTCTCCCGACCCTGCCTTTTCATAGCAGTTTCGAACATGTCTATATCGGGCCTCCCTGCTTTATCCTTTTGCTTTACTTGGACGGGGAACCAACGATCCATCTCGCCGAAAAGATTTCGCCCTTTCTGGCGTTCTTTAGCAACGGTCGCAGGGTAAACCCGACCATCGATGCCCATATCTCGAACCTGTGCCTTGTTTGCGATAGCGTGACCGTTCACGAGGACGGTATTCAAGGCAGTAACCGCCCAGTTCTCGAATTCGAACGGCGGGTACTTCCTCAACTGCTCTGAAGTCTTCGGTAGGTCCCTTAGATAAAAATCCTCTCCCTCCCGCAGCCGACACTTATCAATTAGGCGATCTGCCATTACTCGACACGCAGTCGGACTGATATCGATGCCAATCCATTTTCGACCAAGGTTTTGAGCTGCGTGGAGTGTCGTGCCGCAACCGCAAAACGCATCGAGAACCACATCTCCTCGATTAGATGAAGCTTCGATTATTCGGTTCAGCAGTGCGAGGGGTTTTTGAGTCGGGTAGCCGAGTCCTTCTTTCGATTGCGGCTGGATCGGCGGAATATCTGACCAAATGCTATCTATTGGCGTTCCTTCCTGCTCGTCTAAGTAGCGTTTCAAAGCGGGAACGGCACCGGCCTTGGTCTGAATAATTAGACCGTTTTCGTAAGCCTCTTGCATTCGTTCTCTAGTCCAACGCCAAACTCTTGTGACTCCTAAGAATTCATATGTCAAATTCGGCCTGTTTTTATTAGGATTAGTAAGGTCGCCCAAGCGGTAACGGCGGTTGGTTCCAGGCTCAACATGCTTATAGAAATCGTCTAAGTACTTCTGACTATGAGGCAAGTATAATCTATTAAAAGTATGCTCTTTTCCTTTGGTGTAGAAGAAAATAGAATCGTGATTATTTGGAAACGACTTTGATGCGAGGCCCTTCGCGTTTGTCCGACGCCATATGATGTGGGTGTTAAACCCGTTCGCTCCAAATTCCTGATCTAACATTACTCGCACGTACGCGTCTGCGTGCCAGTCACAATGAAAGTAGAAACTTCCAGTCTTTTTCAAAACTCGGTACAGTTCTGAGACCCGAGGTCTCATCCAGGCGATATAGTGCTCAACGGCTCCGAACCTGTCCTCAAACGCACGCTTCTCCTTCGTATCGCCCCAAAAGGTCTCATAATCTCGATTACTATTGAAAGGTGGGTCGATGTAGATTAAATCTACACACTCATCGGGAAGTTCCCGCAACTTCTGTAAATTGTCCCCGCAGAAGATTGTTTGTGTTTGGAGCATACGTGAAGATCGCCGACCTTACTGTGGCACCGCAGGGGTGTCCTGTCGAGCCCGCCGCAAGTCCTCGGCCTGAGCCTCTAGGCTGTAAAGTTCTTCCATTAAGTGTTCAATAATATTAAGTGCGGCCTCCAAAGTACCTTGAACGGGGACTTCGAGCGTGTGCAACGCTTTGTTGCCCAGATAGCGATGCTCGTGAAGAGTTCTAGCTCGACGCGAGGTTAGGATTCCATTTTCGGCAAGACCTTCAATTTTGCACTGCAAGTTAGAGTCACGAGCAATTCATCACTCCCTCTTAGCGTAATATACTCCCCGGTTTCGAGATTAACCTTCGGCCCGTCTGTGACCCCTCGGTCCGCACATATACCCTCGACCAACGCACGAAGTCCGCCGGCACAAAACAAAAACGAAGAGTTGTTGAAGGCGTCGATCGTTTCTCTGTAGAGCCGGTCGAGGATTTCGGGAGCGTCCACGAACTGCTTAGGAGTTCTATAATATCTTAGTGGGTATACACTCGAATCGGCCGTTTCCCATACCACCTTGCTCGACCTCCGTATTTTGCTCTAAATAAAACGAAATTGCCTCGCAGCCGCTGCATTGAACTATTTGCCACACCGCCGCGTCCCCGTCGGGCAGAAATTCCTCGAACGAGGCCCTAAGGTCGTGCCTTGTAGAATGATTGCACCGGTTACAGTGTATCCGTATTATTTCTGCCATACCGGGGAGCGTTAACCTGAGCCTATACAGCTTTGTGAAACTTCGAGGTAGATAATACTCAGTTTAAAGAAAAAAACGAAACAAAGCCTCGTTACGCACACCAAGCTACGGTAAGGTGTAGGCGGTGACCGTAACAGCCGTAACACGGTAACAGTTTGTAACACCTGTAACTGTTACACTTTACACCTAAAACGCCGGTTTCTCTTAAAACTCCCCTCCTTGTTTAGGAGGGGTGGCAGCCGCTTCGGCTGACGGGGTGGTAGATCTGTCAACTTTCCACCATCCGAAGAAACTTTCAATCCGGTGCATCACGTAAAGTATGTCCTCGAAGACCAGGAAATTCTCGAAACGAATAACCTTGATACCAAGACTATTCAAGAAAAGCTTTCGCTTGTGATCGTATTCAGCGGCGGCATCGGTTCGGTGGACTTCTCCGTCAAGCTCGACAGCTAATCTTTCGGAGTCGCAATAGAAATCGAGGATGTAATTCCCGACGCTATGCTGCCTTCGAAACTTGCGGCCCGAAAGATTTGAGTTTTTGAGTGCTTTCCAAAGTGTTGCCTCGGCAGGAGTCAACTCCTTACGCAGCTTTTTGCGGCGTTCTCCGAGGTAGGTTTTGTTGTGTATTCGGTCGCGTATATCTGCCACCCCTTCGGCAAAGGAAAATAGGAACTAAGAATTTATCAGATCTACCACCCCGACCGCGAAACGCGGCCACCCCTCCNNGCATCACTCCCAAATCAAAACGCAGGTTCTTCATAAATCCCGTAGACATCTCTCAAAGCGACGCAAATTTCTTCGACGGTGGCGTAGGCGGCGACGGCTTCGATGATAAAAGGCATTGTGTTTTCGTTTGTGTTTGCGGCTTGTTTCAGCTTGTCGAGGGCGTTGGCGACGGCACCTTTGTCGCGGGTGGATTTTACGTGTTCGAGGCGGAGGAGCTGGTGGTCGCGGACGGTTTCGTCGATCTGGAGGATGTTCATCTTTGAGCCGTCCTCTTCCATCGCGTACTTGTTGACACCGACTATCACTTGCTCGTTCCGCTCGACGGCCTTTTGATATTGATACGCCGATTCCTGGATCTCACGCTGCGGGAACCCGGCCTCGACTGCTTCGACCATTCCGCCGAAGCCGTCGATCTTTTCGAAGTAATCGAAACAGCCGTCGATCATCTTCTGGGTCAGCGATTCGATATAATAGCTGCCGCCGAGCGGATCGACCGTGTTCGCAACACCGGTTTCTTCGGCGATTATTTGTTGGGTCCTAAGCGAAATCAACGCGGCTTCGTCGGTGGGAAGTGCGAGGGCTTCGTCGTACGAATCGGTGTGGAGCGACTGCGTTCCGCCGAGCACCCCGGCAAGTGCCTGGATCGCCACGCGTGCGATGTTATTCAAAGGCTGCTGCACGGTCAGCGAAACGCCAGCCGTCTGCGTATGAAAACGCATCTGCATCGTACGCGGATTTTTGGCCCCGAAACGCTCCTTCATCGTCCGTGCCCAGACGACGCGTGCGGCACGGTATTTGGCGATCTCTTCGAAGAAATCGTTGTGTGCGTTGAAGAAAAACGACAGACGCGGGACGAAATCATCGACATCCATTCCACGGTCAACGCCGTACTTCACGTACTCGACGCCATCACGCAGCGTAAACGCAAGCTCCTGCAAAGCGGTCGCACCAGCCTCGCGGATGTGGTAGCCGGACACCGAGATCGGGTTGTATTTCGGAACGTGTTTGGTCGTATATTCAAAGGTGTCGATGACCAGCTTCATTGCGGGTTTGATCGGGTAGATCCACTCTTTTTGGGCGATGTATTCCTTTAGAATATCGTTCTGCAAGGTGCCGGAGATCTTCGAAAAGTCGGCCTTTTGCTTTTCGGCAACGACAAGATACATTGCCAGAAAGATCGGAGCCGGGGCGTTGATCGTCTGCGAAACGGTTACCTGATCGAGCGGAATTCCATCGAACAAAACTT
>DLHV01000051.1:17706-23417 GCA_002483395.1 Chloracidobacterium sp. UBA7659
GTCAAGCCCCATCAATGCCGGCAGATCGTATGCCACCGAGAGGCCGGTCTGTCCATGTTCGAGCAAGTATTTGAAACGCCGGTTTGTGTTCTCCGGCGAAGAAAACCCCGCGAACTGCCGCATCGTCCAAAGTTTGCCGCGGTAGCCGGTCGGGTGAATTCCACGTTTGTAACGGAATTCGCCGGGAAAACCAATCTCTAAACCGTCGCCGTCGGCTTCGGTATAAAGCCGCTCAACCGGCTCAAGCGAAACGCCCTCGAACGACTGCTTCCGCTCCGCCGTCTTGTCCAAAACCTTTTGCAAGGTCTCCGCTTCCCAACGCTGCTTCTCGGCCTCTGCCGCAGTCTGTGCTTCTTTGGTCTCAGTTGTCATAGCTTATTTATGTATAAGACAAAATTCTAGCATAAACGATGATTTTTGATGGCGGTATGTAAACAGGGTTTTGTCCCTGAAAGGGACCAAGATAATAGCCCAGGGTAAGGCCGATAGGCCGCAACCCTGGGTCAGAGTATAAGAAGCAAATCCGACCCTGAAGGGGTCGAACTATCGACGGTAGTGTTGCTCCCCTTCAGGGAGCGAAGAATCATCGGTACGTTGCCTGGGGTTACGCTCGTTCCTCGCTACACCCCAGGCTATTATCTTTGTCCCTTTCAGGGACAGGATGATTTGTCAGTAGCGACAGGGGATTTCTCTGGAACATCTGGAATACCTGACCTATTACAGGTGTTCCGAGTCGTTCTTGATCAAATAGTCTTGTAAACTTCATCTAAGGCCTGTTCGTTCAACCCGGCTTGGAACTTTTCGAATTCCTCATTAATTATCTCGTCGCTAACGCCAAGTTGTAAGCGATATAACTCTCCGTAATCAAGAAGCGTTTTATCCATTGAGTTTGCTCGATCACGGAATGAAATAAAATCCTTAATCATTCTTTTCTTGCCCGCGTCCGAATAGAAAAGTTCAATATGAAATCTAAAATAGTTATGACTAATGTAATTTCGAATACGCAAAAGATCCTTCAATTCTTCCTTCTCCCGCTCAGTCATTTTGACAAGGGCTTTTACCTCATTGATTAATTGACCAAGAGTTCTACGTCCAAGATCATATTCGTCAACAATTTTATTAACCTCTAGATTGTCTTTTGGTTTCCGAGCTATTAGCTGGTTAAGGAATATTACATTAATGGTTTGCTGCTCCAGAACTTGTGCGTAATACACGGCTACTCCGAAATGTGCGTAAACTTCCTTGAATTTATCGTCATCTGAAAGAGTGTCGAAATACTCAATTGCTTCTTCTTGAGTCATATAAAGGTTTAGGTATTTTATTCTACTTCATCTGCCGTGACTCACCCACAAAAGCTGAGATAAATGAGACAGTGAGACAACTCAAACCTTCGACGAATCCCGCATCCAAATTTGCATTTTTTCTATGTCTTTTGTTGTTGTTCTGGCGGCGGCAAGCAGAACCAGAGTCAAAATAATCCCAAGTACCGGGATGATGTACATGGCGGTGTGGAGGCCTTCGGCACGGAAGGGTTCGAGGGCGGTGTTTGTTGTTTCCATTACACCGGCGAGTTGGGCGGTGCGTTTGGTGAAGAAGTCGCTCAGGAGGCCGGTGCCGTATGGGCCTAAGCTTGCTCCGAGCACATACATCGCAAGGAAATAGACTGCCATTGCGGTGCCGCGTGACGCCGGTTCGATGATGTCCTGAATGGTAGAATAAACGGTCGAATAATAGAAGTACATCAACGCACAGGCGGCCCCCATCAGTATGAGAAAAGCGGTCGTGCCGCCTTTTGGCGTGCCGAGAGCGAAGTAAACGGTCGGGACGGACAACATGATCGCAAAGGCTCCGAGCAGCATCCGGCCGTCCTTTCGCCTCATCATCGCTGCATCGCCGATAAACCCGCCGATCAGCAATCCCGGTGCTCCCATCACACCATAGACGAGCATCGACACGAGGTTTGCCTGCTGTATGTCAAGCCCGTGATACCGCATCAGAAACGGCGTGATAAAGGCACCGATGGCGTACATGTTGAAGTTGTGGACGGCTCCTGAAAGGATTATCCAACGCATTGTCGGCGATTTCAGGATGTTCAGAAAAGGCGAGCCTTCCCGTTTCTGGCCGCCGATGTCGTGCGTTTCCGAAGCCCCGCGTTTAGGTTCCCGGATGAACAGGACGGCTATCGCACACAGAATGCCGGGAATCCCCGCAACAAAGAACGCGGCTCGCCATCCGTATTGCTTCGCAACCGTTCCGCTGACCGCAAAGCTTAACGCAACCCCGACCGGAAGCCCGAGCATGAAGATCGCCAAAGCCTTTGCACGCCAATTTGGTGGAAACAGGTCGCCGATCAGCGAGGTCGCAGCCGGTGCACACGAGGCTTCGCCCACGCCAACACCGAGCCGCATCGCAAATATCTGCCAGAAATTCTGTGCAAGGCCCGATCCGACTGTCAACAGGCTCCAGACAAACACGCCCACCGAAAGAATGCGTTTTCGCCCGATCTTGTCCGCCAATACGCCAAGCGGAACGCCAACAAACGCATAAAGCAGCGTGAACGCTGTCCCGAGCAATCCGAGCGATGCGTCGTCAAGCCCGAACTCCTTTCGGATAGGCTCGCCGACCGCACCAAGTATCTGGCGGTCGAAAAAGTTCAGCGTGTTGATCGCAAAGAGAACGATCAGGGCGTACCGGACGGCTCTGCTCTTATTCATACGGTAGAACTTTCAGCGTGTCTCAACGGTTGTAGCTGTGTTCCAGGTGAGATGTTCAATTTCGGCCTTCATTTCCTCAAAAATTCGAGGAACTCATCGACTGACATTCCAGCATTTCTGATCAATGCTCTCAAGGTGCCAGTAGCAAGTTCTTTATGTTGCGGGATGGAAAGGTTTACGCGGATGTTCGGTTTGGACATGACGAGGTGGCTGCCTTACCTGACCTATCTTATCCACCCGGCACGATCAAAAGCCTTGACGGCGAGCTTGCCCATGCGGTTAGACACGAGTACGGCTTCGCTGGCACGAGGTAGCGGTAAAGACGCAAACGCCTTTTGGTCTTCGGCCCAAAGCCACGCCGTAATGGCTTCTTTGATATTTTCCAGAGCTTCCTGCCCAGTTTTGCCTTGCGATACACAGCCAGGAAGCGAGGGGCATTCGGCAACTATCCACCCATCTTCGTCTTTCTCTATCACAACATGAAAGATCATAATGCGGCTATTGTAACTAAAAGAGTTCAAATGCCGCAACAACAAAAAAAGCGTGAAATTGCAATCGCCTTTCATAGCTCTTACAATTAACTGATGCCAATGTCTAAGACAGCGTTCATTCTAGCACTAATTCTTTTTATCCAAATGCTCGCTGCTTGCGGCGGAGCAGCCGGTAATGATGATACAGGAAACAAGAACGCTGCATCGGCAAACAAGTCCGATCCTATAGCCGAAGGCGTCAAAGACAGTGCCGAAGAATTGGGCGAACTTGTCAAACTGCCGTTCGAACCCGAAGAAGTAACGTGGAAGGAAATTGCATCCGGCAATAACAAAAAGCTGCTGGCAGTGATCCGATTTACGCCGGAGGATTCGAAAAAGGTCGTCGAACATGCCGCAAAGCTAAAGGCCGGTGAGCCGGTTTCGATCCCAAGCGAACGCTGGTTTCCCGCCGAACTCGTCTCCCAGGGCGAATTACGGGGCGATGACCAAATTACCGCCACCGCATATCCCGCCGATGAGTTTTTTATGCCTCTTTATTCAGAGGGAAGGCTCTCACGCGTGCAGAACACCGATTTCTTCATTTTGGAATTAACCGCGAAGCCGTAAGAGTTACGCGTTTACGCGTGAAACAAACGTTTCCAACAAGCCAGCGTTTATCACGGCTAAAGCCGTAACTCTTACGGTCCTACGCATAAACGCGTAACTCTTACATCGCTTTAATGTTTCACTGATTTCGTGTAGCATCGAGGTATTAACTCTTCACGAATGCATTTGCTAAAGGTAATAATTCTGGCTTTGCTCGTCGTACTGTTTTTTCGCGACTCCAACGCTCAGGATACCAATCCGGTCGAACGGCAGGTCGCCAACCCGATAACCGACACGCCGAATATCAACCCGATCTCAGCCGAACAGGACATCAAAGTCCCGAAACAGAAGAAAACCAGCTTCGAAAAGGAAGGCGGTGACGGCGAGGTCGTAGTGTACGCGGGCAAGACGACCGTCGAAGGCGAAGAAGGCAAACGTGTTCTGGTTTACACGGGAAATGTCGATGTCAAATTCGGCATTTACCGCCTTCAGGCAGACAAGATAACGCTGATCGAAGCCGAAAACAAGATGTACGCCGAGGGCAGCGTTGTTTTCGATCAGGGCGATGACCAGCGTATTACCGGTGCACGCGGCACATGGAACCTGAAAACCAAGCTCGGCAATTTTGAAGATTCGACCGGATTTACAAATCAGACCAACGACGGCACGGTCATCTATTTTACCGCCGAACGCGTCGAACGGACCGCTCTGGATACTGTCGTTGTGACAAAAGGGAAGTTCACCGCCTGTGATGAAGCGGTACCGAAATGGTCGTTTACCGCCGACGAAGCGACCATCAAAATGAACGACAAGGTGAAGCTGAAAAACGGCAAATTCCGTGTAAAGGATGTGCCGCTCGTTCCCCTGCCGTATGCGTCGATACCGATCAAGGAGCGTGACCGGGCCTCTGGATTTTTGACGCCGACGATCGGTTTCTCCGGAAACAAAGGCTTTCGTCTTCAAACCGCGTATTTTCAAACGCTCGGCAAATCAGCCGATGTCACTATCCGTGGCGACCTTTACTCCTCACGCGGCATCGGTTACGGCCTCGATTTTCGCACGCGTGCCAATTCGCGTTCGTTCTTCAATTTTGGGTTCTTCGCCGTTAAGGACAGGATCTTCGGTGCAAAAGCCGATGCCGACCACCCCGATCAGGGCGGCTCGATCGTCTATGCCGAGGGTGTCCATTATTTCTCGAATGGNNTTCACCGCCGCTGCCGATCTTCGGATAACGTCCAACCTCGCTTTCAGGCAGGTCTTTTCCGACGGCGTGCAGCAGATCATCTCGCCGATTGAAGTTTCGCAGGCCTTTATCAATAAGAGTTGGAACAATTACACACTAAACCTTCTAGCACGATCTCAGGTTATTTCGATCCCGAATGTAACGATCGGCACACGCAATCTTCCTAGCGTCCACTTCGAAAAACGGCCGTCGCAACTTTCGTTTTTAAAGGGTGTTTATTTCTCGTTCAAAACGAGCGTCGAAGGCGTTTCGCGGCGTGAGCAGGTGGCCGACATCGCGGCTTACCGTGCTCAGACCGGCACCGATCCGGTCGTCACGCCCGCACTTGGCCAGCGTCTGGACGTTTATCCGCAGGTGACTGTTCCGCTATACACAAAGTACTTCAATTTGACAGCGACCGGTGCCATGCGGGTCACCTATTACTCTAATTCCTTCAATGATATGCGGCGTGTGGTTGGAACCGATCTGGTACGTAAATACGGCGAGTTTCAATTCGACATCCGGCCGGTTGCACTTGCAAAAAATTATTACGGCAAAGGTAACGCGTTTAAATTCAGGCATGTCATCGAGCCTTTCGTCACCTATCGATACGTAAAAGGCGTCGATAATTTCAACAAGATCATTCGCTTCGACCAGATGGATACCATTACCGATACGAACGAGGTCGAATTCGGCGTT
>DLHV01000051.1:23486-23901 GCA_002483395.1 Chloracidobacterium sp. UBA7659
AGAACTCACGACTCAGGACTCAGGACTCAATCTCCGTCCAGCCCTACGAGATCTTCAGCCTTGTAATACGAGGTAAGTATTTTTTTGACAAGACTTTCGGCGGAGCACTGATCCCCGGCCAGCGAAACCAGATCGAGCCGATAACGGCGATGAGCTTCTATACTTTCGGCGGTGTTCCCCGCAGATTTTCGCCGTTGAACATCGACGTGACATATCGCCCACAGCGGACGATCTTCTTCAACACGCGAATGGATGTTGGCGTCCAGGGCGATGCTGTGCGTGCCATCTCGGCAAGCATCGGCTACCAAACCCCGATGTTCAAAATTTTCCAGACGTTCTATTACACCCGGGCCGTCGATCTGATACCGTCACTTGCCGCAACGATCCCAAGCTCCCCTCCTGCCGGAGGAGGGGT
>DLHV01000050.1:0-706 GCA_002483395.1 Chloracidobacterium sp. UBA7659
CCGGTTCCGTAATACCGCATCGCGGACAGACGAGAGTTGTGTGGGCGGGGTCAAGCCATTTCGCAAGGGCGAGGCTCGACATTATGGGTTGTTTGTTTTCGGCTTCGCCTTCGCGAACGAAGCGCGGCCGCGTTTCCGGTCCATCAGGCGGGGAAGCGAGGTCACGCTCGCAATGCCTGCATATCCACCCGAAGCCCCGGTTATAGAAATCGTTCAATTCGATCATAAAGCAAAAACGGCCAGCAAATTAGCCGGCCGCTGTTCCAGAACTACTAAACGGGACTACTCTACTCCCCTGCGTGGCTGGGTTCGGGTACGTGCCGGAGAGCCCAGAAGTTTGACAGGCACTGTTATCGTTTTGCCGGCCCGGTAGACCTCGAAATTCACCGTATCACCGATTTGCTTTTTATCGAACAAACGGTAAAGGTCGTCGAGATCATTAAGCTTTTGCCCTTCGGCCGAGAGAAGAATATCCCCGATACTTCCATCCGAACCAAGTCCCCGAAGGCCGGCCCGCTCGGCTGAGCCGCCGGGCTGAGTCTGATAAACGAGCAGGCCCGCGTCAACCGGAACCCTGTATCCTTGTTGCTTCAACTGCTCGATGGAGGGAAGCGAAGCTCCGAGTTTCGGACGACGCACTTCGCCAAATTGCAGGATCTGCGGAATGACACGCTTGGCTATGTTAACAGGCACCGCAAAGCCTACA
>DLHV01000050.1:729-14081 GCA_002483395.1 Chloracidobacterium sp. UBA7659
AGCGGCCCGCCCGAATTTCCCGGGTTGATTGAAGCATCCGTCTGAATTGCCGCGTCGATCGGGCGGCCGTTTCGTGCCCGGATTGGACGCTGAAGGCCCGAAATGACGCCTGTCGTCAACGTGCGGTCGAGGCCGAACGGATTTCCGATCGCCAACACCTTTTGTCCAACGGAGAGCCTGTCCGAATCACCGAGAGGCACAACTGTCAGGCCCGCGGGCGGCGAATCGAGCTTAATCACGGCGAGGTCCGTGTCCGGATCACCGCCGACGACCGTGGCTGGATAGGTCTTGTCGCCGCCAAAACTCACGGTCAGCTTCCCCGCGCCCTCGATGACGTGATAATTGGTGACGATATTGCCATTTGCGTCGATGACCGAGCCCGAGCCGTTGCCTTTGCCTTCCTGCACGTCGCCCCAGAAATCCTGCTGGTAGGACGTCGTAGTGATAAACGCTACGCCCGGCGCGATCGATTTATATACCTCGATGCTGTTCTGCTCGTCGGTAACCAACGACGGGTCCGAGATGCCCTGCGGCGGAGCCGCTTCCGCGAAACTCAGACTCGAACCGTCACGCTGCTGCCAGAAATTCGATACGGCGTACATCAGGGCGGTTGCCCCAACTGCAATCAGGGCCGTCGAAAAAGCCAATAAGAGAATCTGTCTCGCTGTGAACTGATAAACCGGTTTGCTAGCCATTGTATTCTTCCTCAAATCTAATTTTAGCATCGATTTTGATGCCTATAAATCAGCCTTGCGTTGCGTAAAACAATTACGAAAAAAAATGGCCCCTTGTTTCGTTATAAAACAAGAGGCAGTATGCTGCTATAAAGATGTAGTTAAATAAACACCGCGAACACCGTTTGCGTCCAGTCCTGGATGCTATTTGACGATATCAACCCCATGGCCGACAGGCCGGTAAAGATATGAATTCCCATCAGGCCGAGATAAACCGCCAATGCAATCGTTAGTCCGTATTGAGCGAACTTCAGGTTGCCCCAACGCAACAAAACCAGGGCCGCGATAGTGCCGATCACAATTTTGGCACCCAGGAACGTGAAATCACCGATCTCCAGAAGCCTCGCCATCAACTGGTTCCCCTCGGTAGCAACTCCGCTTCGGACCCAAATAAGCGTCAGCAATCCATCGAGAAGGTTTAGACCAAAGAGTAGGGATGTTCCACGAAAAAGTTGCATAAGAAAATTTGCTGCAAAAACTTGTTTAACGTGCTCCGAAAATAACTTTACCCCCGAGTGTATGGGCCGGGGGCAAGGCCGGGAAATAGAAATGAACTGTTGTTAACGCTTACAATATACACACAATAGATCGAAGTTTCAAAAAAAAGATTACGATCTTCGACTCCGGGTTTTTGTCGGAAAATGATAATGTTTGAGATGAATATCCGGTTTGCGGCTCCGAATATAGACAACTTCGTTTTTCCAGATTGCGTCGAAAGCCCCGGCGGATTTCGTGTTTCGTAACAATTTCTTGTTTTGAATAGGGTAGGAGAAAAAGTATGAAAAATTTAAGCAAACTTGCAGCCATTGCCGTTTTCATTTTCGCTGTTGTATTGGGCGGGGCCTTTGATGTCTCGGCGCAAGCCAAAAAGAAACCTGTACTAAAAAAGTCGACGACGGTTCGAAAAAAGCCTGTTGTCGCTAAGCCTGTTGCCGCACCGCTTTACACGGTTGAAACCGGAAAACGCATCTNNAGTGCGGATGAATGAAACGATCAGTTCGAAAACGGCAAAGGTCGGAGACCGCTTTACCGTGACGGTCACCGAGCCGGTCTATTCGACAACCGGCGTCGTCGTTATACCAACTGGCAGCGAGGTCGTCGGACGAGTCGATTCGGTTAAGGCCGCTCGCAAAGGCGGGAACGTCGGCGAGATAGATGCCAGCTTTATTCAGGTCATTTTGCCGAACGGCTCGAAACGGGCGATAAACGGGTCGCTAACCGATCTTACCGCCGACGACGCGAAAAGTGACGCGGAAGGAACCGCTTCGGGTGACAAAACGAAACACCGCAAGCTTATATTTATAGGCGGAGGCGGTGCGGGTGGAGCCATTTTAGGTGGAGCTGTGGGCGGAGGAAAAGGTGCTTTGATCGGCGGCATAATTGGCGGAGTCGGCGGGCTGATCGCCGAGACGCAAACCAAGGGAGAGGAAGCCGAGGTCAAATCGGGAACTGAATTCGGCGTAGTTCTAAATCAGGCTATTTCGCTGCCGAGGTTTGTTGAAGCCGAACCTAAGCCATAAAACCTCAACGTAGTTTGCGAACTGGAAAAAGCCGGGCAAGACACAAAATCTTCTCGGCTTATATTTTTGGGAACCCCAATCCTAGTTGAGTGCCAGTTCTCCCGGCTGATCTTTTTCGAGTGATCTCAGGTGCGTTACGATCTTCTGTATAAGCCATTCCGGTGTCGAAGCACCGGCCGTGACGCCAACTTGTTTTGCTCCAACCAGGTCTCGCGGATCGATCTCATCTCCCGTCTCAATCAAAAAACTCTTCTCGCATTGCTCCTTGCAGACGCCGAGCAGCTTCACGCTGTTTGACGAATGGCGGCCGCCGATAATATAGAAAGCATCGACCATTCCGGCCAATGCGCGTGCGGCTTCCTGCCGGTCTTTTGTAGCCGAGCAAATANNATAGTATTTACGATCTGGACGTCACCGTCCGTCTTTGCACTTACCGCCTCGGCGGCGTCGAAAAAAGTCTTTACTTTTATAGTAGTTTGCGAGACAACGAGCGGATTTCTAAGTCGCGGAAGAGCATCTACCTCGGTTTCATCGCGAACTATAAAAGCGTGATTCGGAGCGTAGCCTTTTACGCCGATCATCTCCGGGTGATCAGGGCTGCCGACAACTATCACATGGCGGTCTTCCGCCGCCGCCCGGGCCGCGAGCTTTTGTACGCGGGTGACAAACGGACAGGTCGCGTCAACCACCTTTGACGCTTTTTCTTCTAATTCCCTCTGCACCTGCGGGGTCACGCCGTGAGCGCGGATAACGGCGGTTTCTCCGCGTTTTATCTGGACCGGCTCGCTGATTGTGGTCACGCCAAACTTGCCAAGACGCTGCATTTCCTGCTCGTTATGGATCAGCGGCCCAAGGCTTCGCACCGTGTCGCCCTCGCCCAACGCCTCTTCGACCATCTCGACCGCCCGTTCGACACCGAAACAGAAGCCGTATTCATCTGCCAGTAAAACTTGCATTTATATTTGTCTATGCTCTAATTTCTTATACTTTTAATAAAAAACCGTTGTCATAGCAGTCTTGATTTTAACAAATGCACGATAGAAACGAAACCTCCGTGTTTGATTGCCGGTTTCTGAGCGACGATCATTTTTCCGTTCTTCATGAAAAATTTGTCGAGGCGTTTTCGGACTACGCCCGGCCTTTCGAATTTAATGAGAGACAATTTCGAAATCACATAACGCTTAACGCGGTGGATCTTGGCAGATCGGTCGGCTGTTTTCGCGGCGACGATCTCATCGGCTTTTCGCTCAACGGGTTTGGGCCCTGGGAAGGCAAATCGACTGTTTACGATGCCGGAACCGCCGTCATACCGAGTCAGAGGCGTCTCGGCGCAAGCAGGGAAATGTTCGACATGATGATTCCGGTGTTTCAACGCGCCGGCGCTGAACAGTTTCTGCTCGAGGTCATTACGACAAACGAATCGGCCGTAAATTTGTATAAAAAACTCGGCTTTGAGATTCAGAGAGAACTGTTGCTGCTTGAGGCACCGGCCCAATTGCGGCTTGACCGCGAACCAAACAAGGATATCGAAGTGCGTAGAATTGCTGCATCCGACCTTTCGTCGGCTATGGGGTTTTGGGACGGGTCCCCGTCCTGGCAGAACACGAATGAAGCGATCCGCAGAAGCGAGCATATAAAGAAGATCTTCGGGGCGTTCATTGACGATCGATGCGTCGGCTATATCGTTTTCTCCGGCGGTCTGGGTCGGATCGCCCAGTTTGTCGTTGATAGGAATTATCGGAACCGGGGGATCGGAAGCCGGCTTTTGATTGAGATGCAGGCGGACGTTGCCGAAGGCTGCAAAATGCAGGTCCTCAATATCGATAACGCGGTGACGGAAACGGTGGAGTTTCTCGTTAACCGCGGGTTTGAAAAAGTACTCAGCCAGTACGAAATGATCAAGCCGCTTTTAGGCTAGCGGATCGGCTCACGAAGAAGGATCTCGGATGTTGTTCTTGCAATGTCCGCCGCGGCGGGGTTTGAATTCTTTAAGTGCGCGATCTGCATCAGAGCTTCGCCGGTCCGAGCCAAAAGCCGGAACAGATCACCTTCCTCCGCTTTAGTTCGTTTTACAAGGTCGTCCCAGGCCATTCCGCCGGCCCACCGTTCCGCAGCAGCCGCAGCCGACAAGTTGATCTCTTCAGAAGGCTCTATCCCGAATTTCCATTCGATATTCGAAACGTCGTAAATAATATCTTCAAAATCGTTCACAACATCGAGCAGTTCGTTCGAAAGATAAAGGTCGCCGTAATTACGGTCAGAGTCAGCCGCGAGAGCAGCCATCAGCCCGGCCAGAGTTTTTGGCGAAAGCTCGTTTAAAATGCAGCGACGGAGCGCTTCGCCTACGAGAAGCGTCCGGTCGACGCGTACATCGGCGAGCCATTTGCCGCTTTCGGTTACTTGTTCTCGGCGAAAATCGATATAGCCGAAATGGTCCAGAATCTTCGCACGCCGTTCGAACGGCAGCCATATCTCGCTGTACAGAAATTCGATATCGCGTTGCTGCTCTTCCAACGCCGCCGCATCCTTTGCAGCGTTCCATAATAATTCCGTCCGCGCTTTGCCGGTTTTGGAAATATCATTCATCAGCGAATCGATGAGTTCAACCGCCTCGTCAGAATCGTTTCGTTTTGCGGACAATCTCGGTTCTTCGACCGGCGGATTCGTTCCCTCGATCGTCTCAAAGAACGCCCGTTCAATACTTTTTTCCTTGAAAGGATAAATGTTCGTGTACACGCGGCTGACGCGGTCGAGGGCGATCGAGGCTCCCTGTCCGTCGTCGCGCATCGCCGTTACTTTTTCGCCGTGGACGTTTATCACGATAAACAGGCGTTTGCCGCTCCGGCCCTGCGAAATGATGCGGCCCGGCAAGACATTTTCTTCCAGCCACTCATGACGAAGCTCGGCACGGCTCATCGGGACCGTTTCCTGAAGCCGTCCTCGCGCGCTGCTAAGGCGCTCGAATCCGCGAACGTCGTTCAGCGTGACGCCAAGTTCATTACCCGCGATCTTTTCTTCAAGATTCCGCGTCTTTTCGGCTGTCTCAATTTTTAGCTGCTCTATCTGCCTCGCTACTCTCTGAAATGCAAAACTTTTCTGCGCTATCTCGCGGACCTGTTCAAAACTCTTAAAGGCATCGAGCAAATTCAGAAGGCTCGTATAGGTCGAACGAAACTGGCTTTCAATCGGATCGGGCGGAGCCTTCAGCAACTCGGCTATCTTTTTCGGGTTCTGAAATTGTCCGGGTGCGAGAATCACAAAACCGACGTTGTCCTTACCGCGACGCCCCGCACGGCCGGNNCGGTCATTTGCTGCAATTCGCTTGCGCGAAGTGCCCGCCAGCCATCATTTCCGCGTGTGTCAGCATTGCTGATAACGACCGTCCGGGCAGGGAAATCGACACCGGCCGCGACCGTCGATGTGGCGAAGATNNGCATTCAGCAAACCGCTCGACATCATCATCTCGATAAGAAGCTTCCACGCCGGAACATGCCCCGCGTGATGCGATGCGACACCCGCGTTCAGCAAAATCCTGACGTGCTTATGCTGTTCGATCTCAGGGTTTTCGGCCACGAATTCGCTGAATATTTCCTGCCTCTGTTTTTGTCTTTCTATGTCGGTTTTTTGCGATTTGTCGTTTGATACTTCTATCGCGGCTTCATCGCATTTACGGCGCGTCGGCATAAAAATGATCGCCGGCAGCAGGTTGTAGCCACGCAAAGTTGCGATCAGCTTGTGCGGCGGAATTTCGGGCGGACGTGGATTCATCTGAATAAGTATAGTCTACCAAGTCAGTACCAGAAGCGGTAGCGACCGGGATCTTTCGCCATTACCGCTCGAAGCTATTGTATTGATATGATCTGAATGCAAATGAATAACAACACGGAACAGAAAGCACGACAACAAGACCGGAGCTCTCATTAATAATCCAGAAATATGAAATTCCCGCGTGGCTCCGGCATTTTGCTTCACATTACATCGCTGCCTTCGCCTTTCGGCATCGGCGACTTCGGCCCGAAGGCTTATGAATTCGTCGATTTTCTTGCACGTGCAAAACAGCGGTACTGGCAGATACTGCCGCTCGGCCAAACCGGGTTCGGCAACTCGCCTTATAGTTGCTATTCGGCTTTTGCGGGCAATATTTATCTGATCTCGCTGGAAGGGCTTGTGGCGGATGGCCTTTTGTCAGAACCGGGAGCGATAGCNNGGCGCCATCAAGCTCAAGATGCCGATGCTCAAACAAGCATTCCAAAAGTTCAGAAACACGAGCGATGAAACTTTGATCGGCGAATTTCACCGGTTCTGCGACGCGAACGGTTTCTGGCTCGAAGATTATTCGCTCTACAGGGCAATTTCTCTTGCAAACGATCAAGCCCAATGGACGGATTGGGACGAAGCGCTAAAAGACCGCGAGCCTGAAGCACTAAACAATTCCCGCATTGTACTCGACGATGAAGTGTTTGCACAGAAATTTTACCAGTTCATATTCTTCAGGCAGTGGCGCTTGCTAAGGCGGTACGCAAATGAAAGAGGGATAGCGATCATCGGCGATATCCCGATATATCTGACCGGCGATTCGTTCGATGTTTGGTGCAATCAAAGCCAGTTCAAATTAGACAACGAGGGCAAACCGACCGTTGTCGCCGGTGTTCCGCCCGATGCTTTCAGCCAAACGGGCCAGCTCTGGGGATTTCCGATTTACGACTGGGACAAAATGCGGGAGATTGGCTTTGGTTGGTGGATCGAACGCGCGCGGTTCAATCTATCGATGTTCGATATTATCCGCATCGATCATTTCATAGGCTTTACACGGGCATGGGAAGTTCCCTTTGAGGACGAAACGGCAGCGAACGGCCAATGGATATCGGTGCCGGGCCGCGACCTCTTTTTGACGTTTAGGCATACGTTCGGTGAGGTGCCGCTGATCGCTGAGGACCTTGGCGAATTGACGCCGGAGGTCGAAGATCTTCGTGATTCATTCGGCGTGCCGGGCATGTGCGTTCTCCAATTTGCCTTTGGCGCCGATGCAAAAAATCCGCATCTGCCGCATAATTACATTCAAAATTCAGTTGTCTACACCGGAACACACGACAACGACACGGTTGTCGGTTGGTACAAGGCACGCAAGAAGCGAAAGAGCGGCCAACCGTCACCCGCGGCTCTTGACCATTGCCTGAAATATCTGACATCTGACGGAAGTGGAATTCACTGGGAATTCATTCGCGCGGCCCTTTCTTCCGTCTCGGACATCGCGATCGTTCCGCTGCAGGACGTTCTGGGCCTTGACAACAAAGCGAGGATGAACGTGCCCGCGACGTCCAACGGTAATTGGAGCTGGAGGTATCGGGATGGCGATCTGACGGCGGCGATCGCATCGAAATTGACCGAAATGAACGAACTTTACGGAAGGTGATTTGATGGCCGAAACGCGAGTGTGAACAAGCGTGCCTACTACGCGATAAGAAGCACGCTCGTTTACACTCGCGTTTCCGCTCGTAAAAAAGGAGATTCTATGAATTCATTGGACCGACGAGAATTTCTAGAGATGGCGGCATTGGCGGGCATCGGGCTCGTTGCCTCGGAAACGGTTGCCGAAGCGAGACCGGCCGCAAAGGCTCTCGATCTGACCGAAAAAACAGTCGTGGAACTGTCAGCCGCCATGCAAAAAGGCGAGTTGACCAGCGAGGCTATGACCAAGTGGTATCTCGCACGCATAAAGGCGATCGATCTGAAGATCAACTCTATGATCGAGGTCAATCCGGACGCCATTGCGATTGCCCGCGAACGCGATCGCGACCGCCCCCTGAAAAACTTCAAAGGCCCGCTTCATGGGATTCCGGTTGTGATCAAAGACAACATCGACACGGCCGACAAGATGAAAACGACAGCGGGGAGCCTCGCACTTGCTGATGCCCCGACGCCGGCTAAGGACGCTTTTATCGTCGAGCGATTGCGCGAGGCAGGCGCGGTTCTATTGGGCAAAACCAATTTAAGCGAATGGGCGAATTTCCGGGATAACGCTTCTATCAGCGGCTGGTCGGGACGTGGCGGGCAAACTCGTAATCCCTATATTCTGGACCGAAATCCATGCGGCTCATCGTCCGGCACTGGGGTGGCCATCGCGGCAAATCTGGCGGCGATAGGCATCGGAACCGAAACGGACGGCTCGATCGTTTGTCCCGCGTCGATCAACGGCCTGGTCGGGCTCAAACCGACGGTTGGCCTAATATCTCGCAGCGGAATCATCCCGATCGCGGCCTCTCAAGATACCGCCGGGCCGATGACGCGGACCGTTTCGGACGCGGCAGTCATGCTTGATGTCCTTGATGTTGCCGATCCGGGCGACCCTGCGACAACCGCAAGCGGCAAACGCCGTGAGCACGTGTCTTATGTTAGTTATCTTTTGGCTGACGGACTAAGACGGACGCGTATTGGCGTCGCACGCGAATTTTGGGGGCGACGAACTGACGTGGATGCGGTTATTGATGCGGCGCTCGAATCGATGAAAAAGGCCGGTGCAGAATTGATCGACATAAAGTTTCCTAATTCCAGGAAATTTGAAGATGCCGAGTTCACGGTACTTCAATACGAATTCGGGTACGGCCTTCAAAAATATTTGAGCGGGCGTGGGGGTAAGTATAGGACTCTCGACGATCTGATCAAATTCAACAGCGATAACGCTGCCCGCGAGATGCCGCATTTCAAGCAGACCATTTTCGAATCGTCAGCGAAGAAAGGCCCGCTGACTGATAAAGAATATCTGGATGCGGCAGAAACCTGTCGCAAATATTCGCGCGAAGAGGGAATCGATCAGGTAATGAATGAGAACAAGCTGGACGCCATTGTCGCTCCCTCGAACGCGCCGACGTGGATGATCGACCTCATTAACGGAGATTGCGGCAGCGGTTATGTCGGCAGTTCATCGCTTGCGGCGGTCGCCGGTTACCCGAACATCACTGTTCCCGCGGGCTTTGCTCGCGAATTACCGATCGGCATTTCATTCTTTGGGAGAGCATTTTCTGAGGGTACGCTGATAAAGATAGCATACTCATTCGAGCAGGCAACAAAGGCCCGCAGAATGCCAAAGTTTTTGCCGACCGCCGCATAAAAAACAGAAGATGCCCCGGAGCAAAGCTCGGGACATCCGTCGATCGTTCTGATCAGCCGATCTTAGAATGCGGCTTTGCTTCCGGCTTGGCCGGATCCCTTGAAGCCGCCGCTGTCACTGCTGTAACCGCCTCCGCCACCGTAGCCGCCGCGATCTCCGCCGTAACCACCACGATCACCGCCGCCGTAGCCACGTCCGCCACCGCCGCTGCGATTTTCCTGCGGTTTAGCTTCGTTGACCTTCAGCTCACGGCCATCGATCTCTTTGCCGTGAAGCGTCGCGATAGCCTTTTGGCCTTCTTCTTTCGATGCCATTTCCACGAAGCCGAATCCGCGCGAGCGGCCCGTTTCGCGGTCCTGAATGATATTGGTTGACTGGACGGTTCCGACTTCTCCAAAAAGAGCGCTGAGATCCTGATCCGATGTGTTAAAGGAAAGATTTCCCACGTAAAGTTTCATTGACATTCTATATTTTCACCTTTTCCCTTTTCGGGAATTCTAAAGAAGTTACGAATCGGATGATCTTCGGAGAAAGACTTTCTGCAGCGAAGTTTCGGAATTCGGGTACTCAAAAATTCAAGAGCTACTTCTAATTGACTATTGACCGCCTGCTCTCAAACCAATCCAGAAAACTGCCTTTGACGAGCGTATCACCGCTGATACGAGAGAAGGAATATCACACTATGATGCACTTTTTCTGCAAAAAGGACAATATACTTTTTGATATTCTTAGGCCGTTGGCATATACGCCTTCGTGTTCGCGCATTTTGATGGCGTGTGGTGCAGGTGACGAACGCAGCGGAACCAGACGTTTTGACTTTGCTGCTTCAAAACGTGATAATCTCCCACTTGTTCTTTTAATATTCAACGTTTCGGGTGCCGGCCGCATTTTTGCGGCGGCTGTAGAAAGGGTAAGCCGAGTGAGATTCTCGCACGATCGCGCNNCTTTAGCGTGTCTTTGAACGACAGGGGGCAAACTAAGTTTGAACTCTGAACATCGCCTAAGTCAGAACACCTGCCTAAAACGTTTCTTTTGCCGGTTCGATGTTTCGCGTCAAAACATTCGAGGCTGACACGGTATTTCAGATGCCCTGTTTTTCTTGTCTAAGTTTTTTTAGACGCGAAAACGGGGCATTTGTTTTTTATGACTGATCGTTTTGATAAAAGAAGAGTTTTGATAGCCGTGATGCTGATCGCGGCGATCACATTCGGTTGTTACCGAGCTCCGGTGCCTACGGTTGAGGTCAAGACACGCAGTTTCACGGACGATCTTGGACGCAAGGTGCAGGTACCCGAAAAGGTCGACCGCGTCATTTCGCTTGCCCCGAACTTGACCGAAATTATCTTTGCGGTCGGCGGTGGCGAGAAACTCGTTGGTGTAACAACCTTCTGTAATTATCCGAAACAGGCACAGGCGATACGAAAGGTCAGCGATACGCAAACGCCCAACATCGAGACAATCGTTGCACTGCAGCCGCAAGTTGTTTTTGTGTCTACTGCGTCGCAGCTTGAGGCTTTCACCAAAGTCCTGAATGAGCAGAAGATAAACGTTTTCGTCACCGCCCCGAACAGTCTTGATGACATTTACAAAAGCATCGATACGGTCGGAAAGATTCTCGGAAACAGCGACCGTGCTGAGGACCTTTTGAATGAAATGAAAGGCCGCGTTGCAAAGGTTCGTGATTCAGCTACGGGAATGGATCGTCCAAAGGTGTTTGCACAGATCGACAAAAATTCGCTTTACACGATCGGGAAGGATTCTTTTATCACGGACATTATTGCCCGGGCCGGCGGAATTTCGGCGACAGCCGATCTCGCAACTGCATACCCGAAATTGAGNNAGAAACCGCTCTTGCGTTGAATCCGGACGTAATCATTCTTTCTGAAAGCGATGACAATCGAGAGCCGAACGAAGTTTTTCGAAATTCGCCGGCGGTGAAAAACGGACGGGTTTACAGCGTCAATGCCGATCTGCTTTCGCGCCCGGGACCGCGGATCGTGGATGCATTGGAGCAAATTGCGGAGAAGCTCCGTGTGAGAAATTAAGGAATGCTTTCGGAATAACGAATAAGTTATAGCGAATAACGGTAATTTTTGGGTGCTATTAGTTTTTCATTATTCAGTTATTCGTTATTCCAAAGGGTAAACGTGCAAAAAGCTTGCGTCTAAAATTAAAAATCGCAGTTTTGCTTTTTACGGCGCTCGCGGCCGTACTTGCCCTGGCGACGGCTCTAGGAAGCGAGCGGCTGGCTTTTTTCGATCTGAGCGACCAGCAGCGGACGATACTTTTCGATATTNNGGCAGTCTCAGGTGCGGCACTGCAAACGCTGCTGCGAAACCCACTGGCCGAGCCATATTTGCTTGGTGTTTCGAACGGTGCGGCGATGGGGACGATGCTGGCGTTCGTGTTCTTTGAACAGCTCGAATGGTCGCGTCCGCTGCTCGCGTTCGCCGGTGCTGGCATCGCGACATTCGCGGTCTATCAAATGGCAAAAAGCCGGGCCGGAATGAATGTCGAGCGGCTCGTACTGTCCGGAGTTATCGTCACGACTTTCTTATCGTCGATACTCGTTTTGCTGACGAGTTTGCTGGACGCAACCAAGCTGCGCAGCTTTACATTCTGGCTGCTCGGTGATCTTTCGCAATCGACGATAAACGGAGTTTACCTGCCGCTCGCGGTTGCCGTTATTGGAACGGTAGTTTTAACTTCGCAAGCCAAGCCATTGAATTTGCTGATGATAGGCGAACGTGATGCTTTCGATCTGGGTGTTGAGGTAGGGCGTGTGCGGCTGATCGTTTTTGTCGCGGTCAGCGTTTTGGTCGGATCGACCGTCGCAGCGAGCGGTTCGGTCGGCTATGTTGGCCTGATAGTGCCGCATCTCGTTCGCTTGGCGGTTGGCAGTGATAACCGGCTCGTTGTGCCGTTCTCGGCAGTGGCCGGGGCGATATTTGTCGTTTTGGCGGACACGGTCGCGCGGACAGCGATCGCACCGAGAGAATTGCCGGTGGGAGCGATCACGGCACTGATCGGGGCACCTTTGTTTATATATCTCTTGCGCAGAAGTTGAATTGCAAATGGGAAAGAATTTTATCCACAGATAACACAGATGAACACGGATTTAGAAAGGAAGATCAATTATGTATCACGATATTATCCGTGCTTATATGTGTTCGTCCTGTGGCCAAATTTTTCATTGTAAGTAGTGTTTGTGTATGTTGAGCGTTCAAAACGTCACTGTAAAATACGACGCCGTCGAGGTTTTGCGAAGCATTTCGTTCGACCTGAGCACAGGGGAAATCGTCGTTTTACTTGGAGCGAACGGTGCAGGTAAAACAACGCTGATCCGAGCACTCAACGGAACTTTGCCGGTCGCGACGGGCGAGATATTGCTCGGCGGCAAATCTCTCGCTGGTTTTTCGCGGCGGGAAATAGCTCAAGCGATAGCCGTCGTCGCACAGGAGAATGAAACCAAATTCCCGGTCACGGTCCTTCAATTTGTGCTATCGGGCCGCTTTGCACGAGGCTCGGCGTTTGGCTGGGAGACGGCCAATGACCTTGAAATTGCCGGCGATGCTCTCCGCAAATGCGATCTTGCGGATTATGACGACCGGCTGATGAACGAGCTTTCCGGCGGCGAACGCCAGCGTGTGGTTTTGGCGAGAGCATTGGCAACCGAAGCAAATATTCTGCTTCTCGATGAACCGACAGCCAATCTAGATCTCGCGCACCAGGCATTGATGTTCCGCCTCGTCCGCGAGCGATGCCGAAAGGACGCCGGTTCGGCGATTGTTATTACTCACGACCTAAATCTGGCGTCGGAATTTGCCGACCGGATCGTGCTTTTGAAAGGCGGCCGCATATTCGCGATCGGTGCGCCGGAAGAAGTGCTCAGCGAACAAAATTTGAAAGAAGTATTTGACGTACAGGTCTTGCTGGATGAAAACCCGGCGAGCAAGAAAGTCAGGGTGACGACAGTGTATTAGGAGAATT
>DLHV01000180.1:0-10077 GCA_002483395.1 Chloracidobacterium sp. UBA7659
TCAAAATCGGCGATATCACAGAAGCGAACGTTGACGCAATAGTAAACGCCGCAAACTGGACCCTTCTTGGCGGAGGCGGTGTGGACGGGGCGATCCATCGAAAGGGCGGGTCGGAGATCTACGCAGCCTGTAAGCAGATCCGCGAAGAGCAATTCCCGGCGGGTTTGCCGACCGGAAAAGCCGTGATCACGACCGCTGGACACCTTCCTTCCNNGTCGGGCCGATCTATGGTCAGAATGGCGGCCGAGACGCCGAACTGCTCGCCGACTCGTACCGAAACTCGCTGAATTTGGCCGTATCCGAGTGCCTGAATTCGATCTCGTTTCCGTCAATTTCCACCGGCGCCTTCGCTTTTCCCAAGCACGAGGCGGCGGGAATCGTTTCGCGGACGATCGCTGAAGAACTCAAATTGCTTACGTCTGACATAGAAATACGGCTTTTNNTGTCTTTTTTTCCGAACCGGACGCCAGAACCTTTATAAAACACGCCGTCCTGTGAATCTTTAACCTCAACGGCTTTACCTTTAATTTGATAGTCTGGCGACATTGGTTTATAGTTTTCGGATGCTTTGCTCGCGTAAGCAACAAAGTATTGCGGTCAGATTATGAAGGAGTTTGAATCCGTCACCTTGAACGATATGCAGCCTGCAGCCGGCCTTGAGCCAGAAAAGCCTTCGGGCAGCGCGTTCGACCTTTCCCGACAGCTACCCGAAAATTTATCCGCATTGAATGAATTATCCCGAAATTTCTACTGGTCGTGGAACCCGGAAGGAACGGAGATCTTTCGCGAACTCGACCCTACCCTCTGGACAAAATGCGAGCAGAATCCGAGGCTTCTTCTCAGAAGGCTAAGCGATCTTCGCCTGTGGCAAAAATCGACCGACCGAGCGTATGTCGAACGCCTGCAGCGGTTTAAAAGCCGATGCGATGAATACCTGGCGCAAGAACCTGTCTCCTCCGGAAAAATCACACCGGCGAATCCGGCCGCTTATTTCTGTGCCGAATATGGCGTCCACAATTCCCTGCCGACCTATTCAGGCGGCCTCGGAATTCTCGCCGGCGATCACCTTAAATCGGCCAGCGATCTGAACGTGCCGCTGACGGCGATTGGGCTGCTGTATCGTTACGGTTATTTCCGACAGAAGATCGCACACGACGGATGGCAGGAAGAAGCGTATCTCGACGTGTTCGATTCCGAGCTAGCCTTGCGACCCGTCCTGGACGCAGGCGGCGAACGCATTTTCGTGATGGTACACATTCGCGGCCGCGAGGTTTTTGCACAGGCCTGGCTGGCGAAGGTCGGTCGCATCGCGCTTTATCTGCTCGATACAAACGTCCCCACCAACCCGGAAGTCGATCGCCTTATCACCGGCCATCTCTACGGCGGAAGCACGGAAACGAGGATCGTTCAGGAAAAGATCCTCGGCATAGGCGGCGTACGATTGCTGCGCAAGTTGGAAATTGAGCCGTCGGTTTATCATCTAAACGAAGGCCACTCCGCGTTTTTGACGCTCGAACTTGCCCGTGAATTTCTGGATGTGAACGCGGACGCACATTTTGTCGATGCGGCCGCAAAAGTACGCGAGAAATGTGTTTTCACAACGCACACGCCCGTTTCCGCCGGCAATGACGTCTTCTCAACGCAAGAACTGAAAGATTGCTTTGACGCCAATTTCATCTCGGCCCTGCGTTTGTCCGAAGAGGAATTTTTTGCACTCGGCCGCACCAATCCCGACGACGAGGCAGAAGCCTTCGGTATGACGCCGCTGGCGATCAGGATGTGCCGCTCGGCGAACGGCGTGAGCGAAAAACACGGCGAAGTATCCCGCAATCTCTGGCTGCCGATGTTTCCTGAGGGAACAAAAGCAAAAGATGTGCCTATCACCCACGTGACTAACGGCGTTCATGCCCCAACATGGATCGCTCCGCTTCTGCAGCAGCTTTATCGCGATTCGATCAGCGAAAATTGGAACGGTTTGGTTGGTAACGCGGACGATTGGGCATATGCCGTCGATCAGATTACAGACGAAGCGATTTGGTCCACTCACAAAACGTTAAAGCAAATGCTGATTGCCTATCTGCGGCAGCGGACGAAAGCCAAGGAGACCGGCGACCTCGATACAATAAACGAGCACAAGGACACCAAAAAGCTCTTTTCCTCGGATTATCTGACCGTCGGGTTTGCGAGACGCGTCGCCGCGTATAAACGCTGGAATCTGCTGCTTTCGGATCTTAACCGCTTGCTCCGTCTTGTCGATGATCCCGACCGGCCCGTGCAGTTCGTCTTTGCCGGAAAGGCCCACCCGCAGGACCGGACGGCGAAACAGATATTGCAGCAGTTGATGAGTATTAATCACGATTCGAATTGGCAGAATCGAGCGGTTTTTGTCGAAGATTACGATCAGGACGTAGCCAAATATCTCGTGCAGGGCGTCGATGTGTGGATGAATGTTCCGCGGCGGCCGCACGAAGCCAGCGGCACCAGCGGTATGAAGGCGGCGATGAACGGCGCACTAAATTTCTCTATTCTCGACGGATGGTGGATCGAGGGCTTTAATGGTAANNGAATGGCTACGCGATAGGCGAGTTGGAAGTTGACCCGGACGATGCCGTCGGCGACGCCGATGACGCCGAATCGCTGTACGCTACGCTCGAGAACGAGATAATACCGGCCTATTACGAGCAGAACGAACAAGCCCTCCCGGTAAAGTGGATTGCACAAATGAAAAACGCGCTCGCCACGCTCACACCGCAATTCTCAAGCGATAGAATGGTCAGGGATTATATTCAACAGATATACGATCCTAAAATCCGATGAATTGCGGGGTTGAAATATGTCTTACACTGAATTCAAAACAGGCGTCATCAGACCGGTCGAGGTTTACAAGGAAGCCTGGGCGATGATCAAGGACCAATTTTGGATGGTGCTTGCGATAACTATCGTCGGTATCCTGATCGGCAGCGCGATCCCGATAGTTCTCATCGGGCCAATGATGTGCGGCATCTATTTGGTGCTTTTTCAAATTTATGAAGGACGCACGGTCGATTTCGCTCAGCTTTTCAAGGGTTTCGACTTTTTTATGCCGAGCCTCATACTTGCCGTTATCATCATGGTTCCGACGCTGGTACTTGTTTTCAGCATCTATATACCTATGGTCGGCGTTGCGATGGCGGGGCCGCGTTTGAGCGAGACGGAGGCGATGGCGGCGATCGGCAGTATTCTTGCCATTGTTTTGCTCGAAACGATCGTGATGGTCTGCCTTCACACCCTTCTGATATTTTCGTTTCCACTGATCGTCGACAAAAAAATGTCGGCGATAGATGCTATCAAGACGAGTGCCCGGGCGGTTTGGAAGAATTTGTCCGGCGTGGCGGGTTTGTTTGCCGCCGGTTTTGTTGTTGCCCTTGTTGGTTACGCAATGCTCTGCATAGGAATCTATCTTGTTCTTCCCCTGATAATTGCAGCTAACCTCGTTGCTTATCGCAAAGTATTTCCAGCCCCCACGACACATCTCGGCTAAATTTTTATGCCCGCAAATTTTGTTATGGTCAACACACTAGAATTTCTCGATGCTTTGTTCGAGGAATCACACCGCAATCCGATCGTGCTGTTCAAACACAGCAACACATGCGGCATCAGCGCGGACGTAATCGAGCAGGTCGGCGATGTCGAGGCAAATGTGAATGTCATAGTCGTCCAACAGCAGCGTCGGATATCGAACGCGGTTGAAAAGCGGACGGGCTTTCGGCATCATTCGCCTCAGGCGTTCGTTATAAAAGACGGCAAAGCGGTTTATCATGCGACCCATTACGACATTAGCGCAAACGGAATAGAAGCCGGATTGCGATCATAACCGCCGAGATTTCACTATGGTCGAACCGACACAGATTCTCGAAGAAAGCGACAGCACGGTGTCGATCCGGTGGTCGGACGATGCCGAAACAAGATATAGTGCCGTTCAGCTTCGGCGTGCATGCCCATGTGCCGGCTGCATAAACGAATGGACCGGCGAGAAGCAACTGGATGACGCGCAAATCCCGGAGAACCTCGCATTCCGGCACGTCTCGATCGTCGGGCGTTACGCTCTCAATTTTCATTTTACCGACGGGCACGATACCGGCATTTTCAGTTTTGCATTTCTACGAAAACTTTCGGACCGCACGCCCTCGACATCGACGAAAATCAGTTAACAAAATCCCGCCAAAAAAGTTACAATACATACATGCAGGAACGTGAAATTTTTGACGAGCGGCAAGAGATAAAAAAGGCGAGTTTTTCGTGCCCGAATTGCCGCGAAAGAAACGACTACGATGTGCGCTGGCTTACAAGACGTAAAAAGCAACAGGCCCCGCGTCAATTGAGCGAAGACGACCGGGCCCGTTTTGCAAAATCACGCGATTATATGGTCCGTGTTGACGATCAGCTCATGTGCAAAAACATGCGCTGCCGCAAACGATTCGAGATCCCGTCGTCTCAGTCGGTCGTTTTTATTTAGATTTTTTCAGGCCGTCCGTTGGCCTTTCTCCAGCATTTATTCAAAGAGGTTGATCATGAAAGGAAAGGAACTGGAATTCTACGAAAAGGAAACACCGCCAGACGCGGAGATCAAGGATTTTATCGACGACGAGATCTCTCATGCCCCGCACGCTCCCGATGAACTTTCCGGGCGGCTGTTTGAAAATCACTCCGCTTCGCCCGCTGATTCCGGCGGTGACGTCGATGCCGATTGGGAAGACGTGAACACGTCCGGGGCCGAGGCCGTTTTCGGACACAATCCGACACCGGATCAGTCCAACGTCGAGGAAAACGCGCACGCGATGGGCATCGATTACCAGGACAACGAACCACTTGATATTCTGGAGAAGATCGACAAACGCGACCGCGATCGGTATGAGCTGGACGAGAATTCGAAGGCTTCTGACGACTCGATTTAGGTTTGGAACAGCATCATGAAAAAAAATCTTGTTTTTGGTGGAAGACGTGAATTATTCGACCGGATCATTCCTTCAACGCCAGCGGTTATGAATGCGACTCGAAAGCGGGCTGCTTTCTATTGGAATTGCTAAGTAAACTAGCTAGTTCTTAAGCTTTTTCTTAAGTCGATCGATATCGCCCTCGTCCCATGCAAGCCGCAGAGCCTTTTCCCAGCTAGCTTTAGCGAGCCCGGCGTTTTGCTTCTTAAAATAAACGTCGCCGAGATGCTCCTGTATGGTCGAAGAATCCGTGTCCAACCGTGCCGCGTCCTTTAAGTATTTCTCGGCATCATCTAACTTGCCGAGCTTAAAGTACGCCCAGCCCAAACTGTCGAGATACGATGGATTCCGCGGATCGACCTTTAGCGCCTGCTGGATTAAGTCCACGGCTTCAGCAATGCGTTCGTCGCGTTCGGTCAAAAAGTAGCCGAGATTGTTTAGAGCGATCGGGTTTCCCGGTGTCTGCTTGAGAATTTCACGAAGCGTCGTTTCGGCTCCCTTAAAATCTCCACCCAATTGCTGGGCCGACGCGAGCGTTAATTTCGCGATCTGCTTTCGTTCGCTGCCGAGAGCGGCGTTAAATGCGTCATTCGCGGCGTCAGCGGCTTCTTTAGCGCGATTCGCCTTGCTATACAGGTTCGAGATAAAGAGATAGTTTGAAAACGCATCGTACGGCGCAACCTGTACCGAGATCGTACCGGGGCCGGTTTCAGATGTCGAGCCTCCCGTCGGCTTTGTCGGGGACTTACCGCTCATTTCCGCTCGGATCAGAGTGACCGCCGCATCGATCTTGCCCATCTCGGCCAGGAATGTCGCCTCAAGCCTGATAAAGCTGTTATCGTTCGGCAATCTTTCGCGCACTGACCGGATCGCGGCCAGGGCCTCCGTCTTGTTTCCGGTGCTCCGGTAAAACGAGATCAGTTGGCGGTCCGCGAAAAGGTCTTCCTTTCCAAATAAAGTTCTTGCCCGGTCAATCACGGCCCGGACATCGCGCGGACGCTCCGAAAGTTTGTATGTCTGGATAAGCTTCTCAAATACATACATCACAAACTCGCGGTCCTCACCGTCCAGGGGCCGATTCGCGCCAATGCCACGGATCACCAGGGCCTTCTCGAAGGCTTCGGCAGCCTCTGTGTACCGGTCCTTCTCGACGTACAGGTCGCCCATCAAAACAAGCAAAGTCGATGCCGCAGGAGCATCACTTTTTGCCGTTTTTTCTGAACTTGTGCGGAGAAGCTTGACCGCATCATCGAAATGCCCGTTGCGATTTTGCAGCCGGGCAAGCATATCAACCAAAGAGACATTAGACGGATTGGCAAAGACCGCTTGCTGCAGCCCTTCGATAGCTATCGCGGCAGCCGAACCATCAGAGGAGTCTATCGCCTCGGCAAGAAGACTTATCGCTTCGGCATTGTCCGGATCGTCTGCAATGATGGTACTTAGCGTTTCAACCGCCTCGCTGCCGCGTCCGGCCTTTAATAGTGCCGCACCGAGCTTTAGCGTTGCGCTTTCGGGCGTTAAACTCGCTTCGGGTCCCATGATACGGCCGTAGAATTGAACATCGATCGGCGCCGCTGAGGCGATCCAGTTTCTCAGCATATCAATCTGTTCCGGTGCCTGGTTCTTGTTCGAACTGAATGCGGTCAGAAATGCCCAACCTTCCGCGTTTCTCGGGTCAAGCTGCGTTACATGTTTCCATTCCTCGACGGCCTTTGCGGCAAATGCGGCATCGAGCGGTCCATTGTTGAGTCTGCTCTTGACAGTATAGAGCCGCGCGAGCATGCGGTGGCCCCCAAAATTCCGGGGTTCGATCTTCGTCGCTGTCGTGGCGAGGCGGATCGACTCTTCCATATCTATCGGCGACATTCCGACCGCCAACTCAGCCAGCGCCGTATAACCTTCGGATAGAGTCGGTTCCAATTCTATGGCTCTCTGAAAAGCATTCTTCGCCAATCTCATTGAGTTGGCTTTCTCCGCTTGCGTCTGCAGCCGGTGAGTGTTCCAAACAAACCTCTGCCCTTCGAGAAGCTTTGCATATGCTTGTTCGCGACGTACACGTGGATCGTCAGGCGGAGTGTCCGTAAAAGCGACAGTCGGAGGTGTCGGCGTCGGCGTCCCCGGCTGCGTCGACTGGCCGGAAGCCGTTTGCATGGTCGCTGTCAAGGCTGCGGCGAAAATTATCGTAATGCAAAATTTCATAAACCGGTCGAGGCACGAAGCCTTTAATAAAAAAAGCGGCCAAGATGAACCGCCCTTTTCGCTGCAATTCAACTAAAAAGATTCATCACTTTTTCTCAGGCAGCTGGGGTTGCGGTTGCGGCTGTTTCTGCGGCTGTGCGACCGCCTGTTTCTGAGAAATAACAGTTGTCAGAGCCTGAGGTATCTGATTTGTAAGAATGTCGCCCTGATTCTCGATGATCTGATCGATCATTTCGAATTTTTCCTCATCGAATTTGTTTGTCATCAGGACACCGTCTTTATCGATCGTCATCGGGTAAATACCGAACAACTGGTTCTTGAAGTTTTGGAAGAACGACACCGATTCCGGCGGCAAAACCTTCATTCGCTCGGGATTTGGCTCCGGAACGCTCGCACCGATCAACGCAAGCTGCTCCTTCGATTTTTCAACCCATTCGCTGTTCGGAAAATCGCGAACAATTCGCTGGAAATATCGTGCGGCCTGATCGGTTTCTTCCTCGACAAGGTACGTGTTGGCCAACTTAAAAAGCGTTTCGTCCTGAAAGCTGAAATTCGGATATTTGTCCAGAATTTCCCTATACCGCGACTGAGCACCCTTCAGCCCGCCTTTGCTTTGCTGAACGGACTGGGTGTAATAATAATTCGCGATGAGCAGGTTATGCAGTCCCAGATTGTCCTGAACTTGCACTAGCCTTTTTTCAGCCTCTCCACGCAGAATCGATTTATCGTAATTTTGAAGCAGTGCTTTGAGCCGTGTTTCTGCCCGTTTAGCGTGTGTTGCGTCACGGTCCGGAAGGCCGATCTGCCGCATTTCCGATTCAGCAATCTTTAATACAACACGATCCGCCAGCGGATGTGTCGGGAAAAAAGTAAGCCAATCCTGATATGACGCAATCGCCTGGATTAGGCCGCTTGTTGAGCCTTCCAGAAAGAACGAATCGGCAACCGCAAGCTTCGACATCGGCAAATAGGGCGAATCGGGATACGTAGTAATGATCGTTTGAAAAAGCAGTCTGCCAACGTCAAAGTTCTTCTTTCTNNCGGAGTGATACCGCCGATCAATTGTTCGTACTCGTCGGTCCCGCCACCGCCAAAAATGCCGAGAAACTTCTTCTTTTTCTTGATCTCACGGGCCTTCCCGACGTTCGATTCAGGGTTAGCTCTAGCCGCCGCGGTTTCTACCAGGACAGCATCGGCACGCGTCTGAAGATCGGCCACCGATGCTTCCAGTTGGTCGATTTCGCTTGCTTCGTACTTTTCCGAGCGATCCAGCTTGCCGCGAAGGCTGTTGACGTCCGACTGCAAGCCGGAAGCCTCTTTTTCAATCGAGCGGAGTCGGGCGATCGGCGTATCCAACTTGGTCTTATCTTCTTTGGCGGCTTTATCGCCTTTGGCTTCTTCCTTCAAAACGGAAGCTGAGCTGGCTGCGGACCGCCTGATGGTCTCAAGTTTTTGCTTCATTACCTCAAGCCGCTGCGCCGGTGAGCCGTCGCCGGGCTTTGCCTGCGCGTAAGCTCCCATCGTGAAGCAAAATGCCGCCAAAATAAGTGAAATAAGAGTCCTGTTCTTTCTAAAATGCATAAAAACCTCAATCAAACCCAGACCGTTCCTTTTTCTAGAAGCTCTTTGACCGACTCGGTCGCGGCTCCTTTTCCATATACTGCCGAACCGGCAACCGCGATTTCAACACCGGCTTCGATCACGTCGAGAATATTGTCCCCATCGATCCCGCCATCGATCTCAATTCTTGTTGCCAGTCCCCGGTCATCGATCATCCGCCTCAAACGACGCACCTTATCGAGCGATGTTGGGATAAACGCCTGGCCGCCAAAACCGGGATTCACCGACATGATCAAAACAAAATCCGCATACGGCAGCGCTTCTTCAAGCGAACCAAGCGGAGTCGCCGGGTTGATCGCAATGCCAGCCTTGCTGCCGGCCCCCCGAATTGCCGAGAGAGTGCGGTGAAGATGAGCGTCGGCCTCGACATGCACGGAAACCATATCGGCACCGGCCTTCACAAATTCCGCCGCGTATAGGCCCGGATTCTCGATCATCAAATGACAATCGATAGTTAATTTGGTCGCCTTTCGAAGCGACCTGACCACCGGCAGTCCGATCGTAATATTCGGGACGAAGTGGCCGTCCATTACGTCTACGTGCAGGATCGTCGCTCCGCCAAGCTCCACCGCCCTGATCTCCTCCGCTAACCGGGCAAAATCTGCCGACAGGATCGAAGGTGCAATTTCAAACATTCGCTGATTTTCTTCCACTTTGTTGCAAATAAAGCTTATTCGGTTGTACGGCGGCTCACGGTTTCGGCTGTGTACGCAGCCGCGTTTCACCGGCCGGTTTCCTGGGCGGGTTTCCCGACGGTTTTGCCGGCGTTCCGGTCGCGGTGTTCCTATTGCCCTTGTCGCCGGGATTCGTTACGGTTGCCGGGTCCTTTTTATTCGTGTTATCGGGCTTGGAATTCCCCTTATCATCTGAATTCGAATTTGAATTCGAATCATTCGCGATCACATCTCTCGTCGTTTCGGCCTTTTTCTTTGCGTTGCTGTTCGAATTCGACTTCGCCTTCTTAGGTTTGTCCGAGATCATCTCCTCGATCTTTTTGGTGTCGTCCGATTCGATGTCCTTGATAAGGGATTTCGGTGTTTCTTCTCCTTCCACCCCGGCTTTGCTGACTACAACGAAGATCAGTTGGCCGGTTTTCACCGTTTCGCCCGCCTTCGGCAGCTGTTCGAGCACGGTATTCATCTTCTCGGTGCTGGGACGGTCCGCTCGACGCTTGATCTTCAGGCCGAGGCTTGCAAGTTCCTTCTCGCTTTCCAAAAAGTCCTTGCCGGTGATCTCCGGAACAATGATCTCCTTTCCGGACAGGGACATATAGACGACGCCCGCC
>DLHV01000180.1:10083-10652 GCA_002483395.1 Chloracidobacterium sp. UBA7659
TACCAATTGCCGAAATACCTGTTTTGACGATTCCCACAGCAGCTAACTCCAAAAAACTTAGCGAAAGTTTAACATTATTTTTCTTTCCGACAAACCTACGCAGGCTTTAACCTTTCGAAAGAAGCGATGAAAAAGCCGTCCATATCATCTCGATACGGCAGCGTCCGTGCGAACCCATCGGGGTCGATAAAGCGGTCGGGAACCTTCGGTTTTGCCTTTCTGAACCCCGGCGTCTTCGCAAGAAACTCATTACATACCATCTCGTTCTCGTCGCTCTCAAGCGAGCAAGTCGAGTAAATCAAATTCCCGCCGGTTCGCACCAGCTTGGATGCGTTTTCCATAAGAGTGAGTTGTTTCTTTGCCAATTCGGCAAAATCGGCCGGTTCGAGCGAATAGCGTATCTCTGNNTATGACGTATTGTCCCTGTGCCCGAACATGGAGCGTCGATCAAGATCGTATCGAAGCTTTCGTCCGCGAATGGAACGGACGACTCGGCGTCATATTGCAGAATATTTACATTATCAAGCCCCTGATTCTCACAATTATCACGCAAAAATCTTACGCGGCGA
>DLHV01000078.1:0-570 GCA_002483395.1 Chloracidobacterium sp. UBA7659
GGCGGTCGCCGAAAACACCGACGACAACGCTGCCAACATCATCTGCCGAAGCCAGAAAGTTGCCGGTCTCAACTACCACTTCGCGGTTTTGCGATGAAAAATTTCCCGATGCCTGCTGCTGGTTAGACTGCTGGAGCATCGGGATAATGGCGGCGGGTGCGATGCTGCGGGACGACATTTTGGCGTCATCGAGCAATACGCGGACCTGCCGCCTCTGCCCGCCGATGATCTGCACATCGGAGACATCTGTTACTTGCTTTATCTGGTCGCCGATCTGTGCCGCGACCCGCCGTAGCGTAAAATGATCATCNNATTTGCACTCGACAATGTCAGAGCCATGATCGGCACATCATCGATCGATCGCTGTTTGACCAACGGTGCCGAAGCTCCGACCGGAACCTGATCAGCATTGGAGAATAGCTTTTGGTTGAGATGGACCAGGGCGTCCTCTTCGTTCTGCCCGACCTTGAACCGCACAATGACGATGGACGATCCGGGAGATGAGGTCGAATAAATATACTCTACTCCCGGAATTTCCCAGAGAAGCTTTTCGATCGGCTTGGTGACACG
>DLHV01000078.1:581-3465 GCA_002483395.1 Chloracidobacterium sp. UBA7659
GGCACGATGATCTGCGGTTCTTCTTCGCGCGGGAGCATCACGACCGCGCCAATGCCAAGGAGAACAGACGCCGCGACGATAAGCGGGGTCAGCTTTGACTGGATAAATGCCTTGGCGAGTTTGCCTGAGATGCCGAGATCTTTCATTTCCTTACCTGACCTTTGTGCCGTCGCTCAGTTTCTCGATATCGGAGTTTGCGATCTCATCGCCCTCGGAGACGCCCGACAATATTTCGACCGCACCTTCGGAGGTCTTGCCTGCGGTTACGATCCTGAAATTAACTTTTCCGTCCTTACCAACGACGTAAACTCCAGCCAACTGGCCCCGCTGAAAGATTGCGGTAGACGGTATTGTTATTGCCTCTTTTTGAGCGATCGGGAATCGTGCGAGTCCGTAAACCCCAGTTCTCAAAGCGGGATTGGCCGGTAAGTCGATCTTGACGGTGTAGCTGCGGCTGGCGGCGTCGGATGTGGGCATTATCTCCGCTACCGTGCCAATGAATTCACCCTGGCCGATGGCGTCGATGCGGATATTGACGCGGCTTCCGACGTGTATCAGTTTCGAGTACGACTCTTCAACTGCGGCCTCAAGCCGGTATTGCGAATTGTCCTCTATCGCGAGCAGCGGCGAGCCCGGAGCTGCAGTGGCTCCTAATTCGACAAATTTCTTAACAACAATACCTGAAACCGGAGATACGATCTTCGAGTAACCTTGGTACACCTTGGTGTTCGCGATCTCGGCTTTTGCCTGATCGATCCGGGCATTGATCTGTTTGTTTTTTGAAAGGATCGTCTGGACGTTCGCTTTTGATCGGTCCAGTTCGGATGTTGCGGCTCTAAGCCGCGACTGGGCTTCGTCAAATTCCTGTGCACTTGCGGAATGGCGGTTGTAGAGTTCCTTGTATCTGCCGAATGTGGTTTCCGCGAGCTGTTTGTTTGCCTCGGCGGTTCGAACGCCGGCATTTGCACTGTCAACCGAACGCTCGACCTCGACGAGAGATGCCTGAGCTTCCCGGAGCCCGGCCTGAGCCTTGGCGAGCTGCGTCTTGCTTTCGCTGCTGTCGATCTCAACCAGCATCTGGCCTCGCGTGACCGTGTCGCCCTCGGCGGCGGGAAACGAGATGATGCGGCCCATCATGTTGGCCGAAACCTGCGTCGTCGTTTTCGCCTTGACGGTGCCGGTTGCTTCATAAAAATCCTCGATCGACGAACGCAAAACTTTGACGATCGCGACGCTTTTTACCTCCGCAGGGAGCTGCGTATTCGCGTCCTGCGTCATTTCCTTGCTGCAGCCGAAAGCATAGATCGCTATCACGACCGCGGCAGATAGTGCAATTCTTCTTTTCATATCACTCACCCGCCTAATCAAAAAGCCGCACATCGGTCAGGCGCCCGGTGGCGAGCAGCACCGATGCGTATGAGACGTAATACTCGTACCGAGCAGTCAGAAGATTGTGTTTTGCTCTAACTAGGGCGGCTTCGGACCGGATCACCTCGTTAAATGTTGTCAGCCCGAATTTGTACCTGTCCTGCACGATCCGCAGTGCCTCGCCGGCCTGCGAGATGCTTTTTATTGAAACCTGTATCTTTGCCCGCGCTGTTTTGTAACTTTGAAAGGCCCTTACCACGCCGAGACTGATTGCATTTGCGAGCACTTGTTTCTCTGACGCCGCCAAAGTCTCCGCTTCGGTGGCCTGTTCGAGACGTGCCTTTCGACCGGCGTCAAAAAGGTTGTACGTCAGGCTTATGCCGACCGTGTAATCCGTGCTTCCATTCGCGATGTACGGCGAGCTGTAGCCGAAATTTCCGAATGCGTCGACTCGTGGCAGCGTTAGATCCTTTGTCGCCTTTGATTGCAGCTGCGCGTTTTTAATCGCGAGTTCCGAGATGAGGTAGTCAGAGCGGTTGGCCAATGCCGTTCGGATCAGTTCGTCCTGGTCGTCGATCGGGAAATATTTTTCCTGCAGATCACCTATAAGATCGCGTTTCAACTCAGGTTCGTCGCCAAGGATCAGATTCAATGATGCGATGGTTGTCGCCAGCTCACTTTCGGCTTCGAGTTTTTGCTGACCGGCGTTTGCGAGTTCGACCTCCGCCGCCAAAAAATCAGCATCTGTTGTCATGCCAACGTCGACCATGTCCTTTGTTTTCTTTCGGTTGGCCTCGGCCGATCTGACTGCTTCGTCGCTTACCCTAAGCAGCTCTTTATTCAAAACCGCACCGTAAAACGACTTAATAACATCAAATCGCAACTGCTGCCTTACCGATTCAGCCAGCAGGTCGGCTTGGTTTCTTCCAGCTACGGCTTGTTCAATGCGCGCGCTCGTCTGCCGCTGATCGAAAAGATGCATTTGAGCACCGATCAAAGATCGGAAATTAAACAGACCTTTTGGGTTATTGAGCGAATTGAGCCCAAAATTCGACGCCGAAAATCGTCCTTGTTCGAGCAATGAGCCAAATACAAATACTGGATTATTGCTTCGCACGACCGACTGATTGAATTGTACGAACGGCTGGCGGCCCGATTTCGCCTCTTTAATTTTTGACTCCGCGATCTTAATACGGGATGCGGATATTTTCGTCTGCGGATTATTCGCCAGGGCCTTTTCGACAGCGGTTTCCAGATTTAGTCCAGGCGCGAAAATGCTTTGTGAAAATGTTGCCGTCACTGGCGCGATGATCACAAGAAGTGACGCAGAGAGCCATAGCGTCCGGAGGTAAACGCCTATTTTTCCTAATTCAATGAACATAAGAAGTCTCGACCACGGTTTAGCCCCCCCTGAGCAATTTGGTTCCTCAAACTTCCTTAAAACCGGCCAGTCGTAGTATCGTCATCATCGGACACCAACCAGTAAACGCAGACTGAAAAAGATTAAGTCCGACGA